>JBFHPZ010000001.1:0-57515 GCA_041592495.1 Gammaproteobacteria bacterium
AGAGCGGAGATTTTCAATTACATCGAGCTTTTCTACAATCCAACCCGGCGGCATGGCAACAACGATGGCCTGTCGCCGATGGAGTACGAAAAACGGTATTACGAGAAGCTATCAACTGTCTAGGAAACTAGGGGCACACCAGGCGACCCTATTGCTAATTGAGAGAATGGTCGATTACCACGACCTGTCGGATTGTCTGAGAGTTATCCTCAAACCGGATAATGTCATTCCATTTCCACATTAATTAGGTTTGGTTGACGGTGCTGGTATTAGTTTGTTTACCATCACTGTCAACCTTTTTATTAGCCGGTTTAGCTAACCTGCGCCTCTAAATCACTCACGAGAATTCAAAATAGGCCACTCAATCAGACGTCATTAGAGGTCATGAAACTTAATACGACCTGGCATTGCACTAGCTGAAGGAAATCGCTCACCTGCCTCAAATTCAACGCCGTTAAAGGTAAATGGCTCGATTACTTTGTCACCATTCCTCACACCAGGTATAAATGGAGGAGCTATAACCTTATCCTGGAGCATCCTATCTCTTAGTTTTAGAAACTCAGGATGGTCCTCCCAGCTAATAGCGATTAATGGTTTCCCTTTAGAAAGGGCGATATCTGAACCGTCCTCGAAAGGGATGTCTTCACTGATATGTAATGGTCTCTCGCGCTTTACAGTGCACAGATAGTCGGGATTTATATGGTAGTTTTTCATAACAGTAGCCTTCAGTTTCCTAAAAGGGTTTTGTTAAGTTAATCGAAGCAAGTTATTGACTAATTGGTTGTTTTCATTGGCTCAGTCTACTTATAATTCTATAGTCTAAGTATCAGATATCCAATGAAATTTTTGTAATTGTAGTCAACACAGGGGATCTATAGCCTCCCCTACGGGACGCCATATTCAAGCCTGATCTTTGATCAGGCTTTTTTATTTTCAGTTTTTACGTGCTCGGTTAATGTACCGCGTTGGCTGGCCATTTCTCGGCATAGCGATCCATGACTTCCTTAACCTCATCGGGCACATTCTGCATGATCATCTGCCGTTTGCCGTCGGCGATAAAGCCGGGCATGTCATAGGGGAGGCGTCGACCCAGGGCATCGAAGGTCTGTTCCATCAGTTGCGGGTCCAGCGAACGCGTTGCGGTAATTCCGGCGTTAAGATTGAGCACGCGCCAGGGACGCCAGGGGCTGCTTCTGTCTTGATCCATGGCTTTACTTTCTGAAACGGCTTCGATGACTTCTCCCATCTGGTGGCAGATTGTCGCCAGCTCTTTTTGATCATTGAGACCATTGGCGATGTAAGCAAAACCATCGGCAATGCCTTCAAGATTTTCCAGGGTTGCATTTTGGCGGGCTAGCCAAAGCCCGATGGAGGCATAGACCCGCGCCAGGTTTTCACGCTGATCCATGATATCCAGTCGGCGGACCATTTGTGCCAGGCCATCGAGAAGATGCAGCCCATAATCGGTGAATTCGTTTATCTGTTCGCTATCGAGTGCTTGCTGGCCAGATTCGAGAACGCTGCTGATCTGAAAAAAATCAGACAGGGCAGCGGCGAGTCCAATGGGGCCGGAATCAACGTCTTCGAAGACTTTTACCTGGTCGTTTTTGGCAATCACTGTCTGCATGATTTTCAGGGTGAGTTCGGAAATGGCATCGATGTCTGAAATTAGGGTGCTCATGCTAAGGCTTGTTCTGCTAGGAAGGTGGACTCGATTGTATTGCCAGCCTTTGTCATGAATCAAGTTCACATTTTGCAATGTTTACAGAAAATGTCAGCGGAATATGCAATGTTTATTCACATCGAGTGATGTAGTGTGCTTGTTGAGAACACAATTACATGGAGAACCCTGATGAAAAAGCTACACACTTTTGTTATTCCCTGTTTACTTGTTTCTGGAGCCGCGCTTGCTGACCACAACAGCATCTGGGGCGAAGGATGGGCGAATATGCCAAATGATATGCATAACCTGCGTATCGAAACCCTCGGCGATAACGATGCCTTCCTGGATTCAATGGAAGCCGGTTCTATGGCGAGCGAGGACCTGCTGTCGACTCTCGATATTGAAACGAGCAGGGGTGTTGGTGGTGGTGCAGGCGCCATGATCCGTGGTGCGGGACGTACCCGTTAAACCTGAAGTTTGGCCCTCTCCTTAACGGAGAGGGCTAATTCACATTTTTATAAACTCTTATCGCGAAATCCACCCTGGTGGTCAATTGCTCAAGAGAAAAAATCTTTTCCTGCTTGTCCTGGTCGGCCTGCCAGTAGTAAGGGGTCATGCTGAACAGATTGGCAATATCCTGTGAGTCATCAAGTTGAAGTTCGAACTTGAGATGACTGGTTTCCAGTAATCGCAGTCCAGATAGGGTATCTTGCTGGTAACCGTGCTTTTCAGGTTCATCGTAAACCAGGCCGCGTAGTTCAAACAGGTGATCGGGGCCAGGTGTCACCGTAATGTAAATAGCATCCGGCTTCAGACAACGCTCAACTTCACTTATCGTTCCCGGTGCGAATATACGCAGCATGATGTCGATGCTGTTGTCCGCCATAGGAATCCTGGCGGTACTGGCCACGGCAAAATGAATCCTGGGGTAGGCTTTTGCCGCCATGCGAATGGCTTCTTTCGAGATGTCGATCCCACCAAACCAGGATAGCCGGGATTTCAGTGCTGAGGCCAGGAAATGACTGTAATATCCTTCGCCACAACCGGTGTCCAGTATGGCAAGCTTGTCCGTTGTGGGAGCATGCTCCTGGCAAATGTGAGCGAGTTGTGTTGCAAGCTTCCCGTAGTGTCCCTTATTTAGAAAGTCGCGCCGATGACGTAACATAGCCTTGTTATCGCCGGGGTGCGTGCTGCGCTTCTGGTTGGGAAGGAGAAGATTGATATAGCCTTCTTTCGCCGGGTCGAAACTGTGCCCGAGAGAACACTGGTACGTCTCATTTAACAGCAGCGGTCCGCCGCAAACAGGGCACCGCCATATATTTGAAAAAAGAACTTGGCTGTCTGGCATAGGCATGAAGTATAACAAATTTAATTTGCTGCTCGTTCTCATTCTGCTGTTATCGATTGCAGGTGCGACGCTGTTGCAAATTCCCTCGCATACAATGCTCGCACAAAACCTGCAGAACCTTCTTCACATCCCGTTGTTCGCCGTGCTGAGCCTGGTATTTATCAGGTTATTCTCGGGAGTTTTTCAGAAGCCACTGGCTCTGTACCTGACAGTAGTTATTATCGCCCTGCTTGCGGGAGCCCTGATTGAGGTTTTGCAGGGCTTTACCGGCCGGCCTTTTAGTGGGACAGACATCATCAGGGACATGATAGGGACCGGAATCGGGATTGTCGTACATGCCTGGCTGGTTAAGCGCCTGACCTGGCCAGCGGTGATGATAATAATTCTGGCTTTGATGGCGAAAGACAGTTATCAGTTTGCGCTTATGCTACAGCACTATCATGCCCGCAATGCGGCATTTCCGTTATTACTGGATCTTAACGCGGCCTGGTCGGCGACATTTAGCGGCTTGAGGCTTGCCGAGAGAAACAGGGACCTGGTTATCTATAAAGCGGGCGCCTATCCTGGGTTGTCGGTACTGGAGCCTTACCCGGATTGGCGCGGCTATCGTGCGCTGGTTTTCGTGGTTGAGAACCTTGAAGAAAGCCCTGTTCAACTGGTCCTCAGAGTTCATGATGCGGACCATAATTTCCAGCACGCGGATCGATTTAACAAGGCATTCAGGCTGTCGCCTGGAATCAATGCCTACCGAATTCCACTGAAGGCGATCGCGTCTTCGCCACAACAGCGGGTGCTGGATCTCTCGCGGGTAGGGGAGATTATCTTTTTTATCCCCAAGGTTTCTTCCGATACGCGTCTAAGATTCGATCATATTGGTCTTGAGTAACAATAACCGTTAATTGATCGTCTTGGAGCCGCTGGTTGAATAGTCACTTTCCATTCCGTCGACATCCAATGTGGTTACAACGAAGTGATAGGTGGCTGGAGTCAGGCCTGAGATGGTGTGCTCGGTCGCGGCACTGTTGTTCACCTGAACAGACTGGGTGTAGTTGCCAGCGCTGGTGCCATAATAAATCCGGTAACCGGAGATTTCACTCAGCGACAAGGGAGAGCCGTCTTCACGGGTTGAAGGCGCAACCCAGGATACAGTCGCTTCGCCAGTCGAAACCACTACCGCGGAAACATTGACGCTGAAAGAGCTCAGGCTGACGCTGGTAGTGCCGTCGTTGACGCTGATAACGATATTGCTGAAAGTGCCGGCATCGCCATTGTCCGGTGTGCCTGACAGGCGGCCGGTGCTGGTGTTGAAGCTGGCCCAGGCGGGTTTGTTACTGATTGAGAAGCTCAGGCTGTCGCCATCCACGTCAGATGCGGATGGTGTGAAGCTGTAGCTATTTCCGGCAGTAACGGACGTAGCCGGAGAGCCGCTGATCACGGGTGCATCGTTGGTATTGGTTACGGTGATGCTAAATGGGCCCAACACGTCGGTGTCTGCACCATCGCTCACGGTGATACGGATGTTGCTGTAGCTGCCAACATCGCCGTTACGAGGTGTGCCGTTCAGGCGGCCGGTGCTGCTGTTGAAACTGGCCCAGCTGGGTTTATTGCTGATCGCGAAGCTCAGGCTGTCACCGTCGACATCGGATGCGCTGGGTGTGAAGCTGTAGCTGCTGTCTTCCGCCACGGTGCTGGCCGGGTTGCCGCCGATGACCGGTGCATTATTGCCTGGTGCTGGCGGAGGCGCAGAGTCAGCCACTGTGCGTGCGTTAACCGCAACAACGTCGTTACTGGTAGCGGTAACGATGTTATTGACCGCGCTGTTCAATACGGTGGCATCGGATGCCGGAATGAAGCTGGCCACGGTGCTGGCGCTGCTATTCGGCGTGATGGAGTCTACATCATTGGCCAGACTGGTAATTGCCGCGCTGTCGTCGAATGCCATTACGGCATCGAGCATTGCTGCCGTGTGAGTAATCATTTCGTTATTGATGGTTACATTCAGGGTCATGCTGGAGCTGGGTGAGCCCGGCAGGACGGTGCTGATGGCAGTATCCATGGCGGCGGTTGCGAGCGCGCCATTGACACGCAGACTGTTACTCAGGGATTCGACCAGTACCTGCGCGGCGTTGACGGCAGCAACAGCCGAGGTGCGTGGGTCGACACTATTACCGCCCTGGCCGTCGAGGGTGCCGTCGACCAGGTCTTCCGCCAGGCGATCGATGATATCGTCACCATCGACAGTCTGCCCAATCGAGATCATGCCATCGCGAGTACGACGAATCATTTCGCCGAATGCTTCCGATGACTTCACCATGGTGCCAACGTTTGAGGTGTCGATTGATTCAGAAATGGGGTCGGCCACTTTCGCCGGGTTAAGGCCGAAGTTCATCTCGCGCAAGACGATAGTGCTTGCCGCGGCAATATTGGCGGCAGTGATGCCGCCCTGCATGCGTTCGGCTACTTCCACGATCATGGTGGAGAAGGGATTCAGGTTGGTAGTGTCCTGGCTCTGGTTCAGTGAAACAGAACGCAAGGTGAAATCCGGTGTGGCATTTGTCACCAGGTCTGTGCCGTTCTGGGCCTCAATAGTGATCGGGAAAGCACTGCTTGGTGCGGTGAAATTCTTGCTGAAATTGGCAAATGAGTCGCTGTTCTCAACCGCCAGCAGATCTCCGGAACGGTCAAAGAAAAAAATGTCGGCATTGATAATCGGGCCGTCACCCACGCTGCCCTGCAGGGATACGTTGACCTGGTCTCCGCCGGATACCGAACCATTATCGCTTGAAAGGGCGCCACTGCCTGAGCTGATGGAGGAAGATGAACTGGAGCCACCACCGCCACCGCAGGCGACCAGTTGGGCCAGCAGAATGGCCAGTGAAATCCTTTTCAGGTTGGAGCGATGTGTGGCGGCAATGTTGAACATCTGGGGTTCCTCGGTTTTCCTTGCGGACACCCAGTTGTTCGGAAATTGGCGGGATTTTCTTCGTGTGACTGTTCTCAATCATGCTGAGACTTCCGTCACAATTCGGTGAGAAGGCGCTGAATGTGTGAACCGGTTCACAAGTTTGAAAATCAGTGCCCATTCTGTCTTCCATTCGTCACAAAGCCACTATATATTGATGCCCATGTGATAAGGGGCACAACATCTTGTGTTCAGTAGCCTCCTTTTGAGCTGAAAATCTGCTTGAAGCTGGTTTTGTAACTTATTGATATTTATGTCTATCAGAAGCTGCTGATCCAGTAAATCCTGCTCAAGCAGCCTCCTGTTGAGTCGATAATCTGACAGGTGGTATTCAGCTCAGGACGAGGGTTGATTATCAAACGAGTTCCAGAAGGTTTCGATGAAGCCAGACAAGGATGATGTTGATTATGCGGTTCAAGGACAGACACAAACGTCTCTCTAAAATACTTTTTACAATTTTACTTCCCCTGCTACTGACTGCTTGTGGCGGAGGTGGGGGCGGCGGCGATACAACCAGCAGTTCCTCGAATAGAGTAACCCCCGCTGGATCCCAGACTTCAAACAATTCTCCCCAGCAAGGCAATCTGGAAGATGTGACCCTAAGCTGGGTAGCACCGGCGTCACGGGAAAACGGTGAGCCCATTGCGATGTCCGAGATCTCCGGTTACCGGATTTACTACAACCAGGAGCCGAGTGGCTCGCTGAAGTCGGTAACAATCAAGGGGGCTTACAATACGCGGGTAACAATTGATGGCTTATCCAGCGGCACCTATCGCATCAGGATGACCACACTGGATACAAAGGGACTGGAGAGTGGGTATTCTTCTTCGGTTCGTTTTACGATTTAGCGCAAAGACACAGAATTGAAAAAGGGGGCCTGGCCCCCTTTTTTCGTTGGGTTATTTCACCTTTGGTTTATTTCACCTTGCGGCGAGTAAGCCCGATGCCAAGCATGCCAAGTCCGAGTAAAGCCAGGATGCTGGGTTCGGGAACCTCATATGCCCCTTCAATAGTATCGTTACCGCAGGTCATTCCCCAGTGCAGTGCGATCTGATCGCTGGATAACAAGCTGGTTCCAGCAAGGTCAATGACAAAGCGCAAACTGTTGTCGTCGTAATTGCCATAACGGCCGTAATCGATAGACCATGTGCCTTGGCTAATAGCGGTCTGGTTTTCTTCTTTAACGGAAATTTCCTGACCATTACGGTAAGTAACGCGAGGCTTGAAGAAACTGTCACTCATGAGTGCGTTGTCGGCATTGGTTGCACCGTTCAATTGATACAGTGTGCCTGTTCCACCATTTCCCCACTGGTTGTCCAGGGCGAATGCATAAGTCCAGAGTGTGCCAGTGACGTTGTCGTCCTGGTAATAAGGAGCGTCACCATAGGGATTCCAGCTGCTGCTCAGGAAAAGATCGCCATATCCAATTCCTTTGCCATTCTTAGTAGCCGAAGCGAATTCGCCATCGTCACCTCGGCCTGCAAAGTTGGTGTTGATGTTGACGTGTAAAGAAGTTCCAATCAGTCCAACATCCATGCTGAAAACCTGGAACTTATAGGTGCTGCCAATGACATCACCGTACCCATGATTTTCTGAGCCGATATAGGTATCGGCAATGGTTTGCATGCCGGCCTGGGTAGTAAAAGCGGCCGTGGATGCCGCAGCCAGAACAGCTAAAGATAGAATGTGTCGCATTGAATTCACCTAAATTTATGTACAACTTGTAAGTGTATTTGCATTAGATGTGCCAATTTCATGACGTTATTTAAAATCAAATAGTTACATGTGGTAGGCGATTTCCAGGTCTTTAATATTGTAAAAAATCATGACAACAGCTGAATGGCTTATTACGAAAATATATTTAAATTACAGTTATTTAAGTAAAGAACGATATATTTACATAGGAATTAGCACTGTTATATTTGTAAATAAATCATGCCACATCAATAGTTATTTGATTTTATTGATAATTTTAGAAAATTACGTTTTCATAAAGTTTATACAAGAAAGTTAATGTAAAAAATTTTTACAGTTACTACAATCTCGTTACCTTCGTTCCCAACCTAATAATATGAATATATGAATCTGGGTGTTATTTCATACTCACTGGCTGCAGCCGGTTATCTGGTGCTGCTGCTGCTGTTACTGACGAGTTGGAAAAACAGCCTCCAGGCGAGGTTGCTAACCCTGGTAGTGCTGGTGAGTGTGACCTGGGCGTATTCCGCGATTCAGGTTGCGATCGGTGGCGATGGTTATTCATGGCTGTATGTCATAACGGAATCTCTGCGTTACGCCCTCTGGTATTTGTTCCTTCTAAAACTTTTCGATCTCGATGTGGAGCAACGGAGCTATAAGCAATTCGCCCGTTGGGCGATTCCAGTGAGTGTGGGTTTTTCGGTTGTAGTGATTCTACTGGAAGTATCCCAGGTGTTGAGGATGCACTCGCTTAATTATGTCGGGCACGTGATCCTCTCCATTATCGGGCTTGCCATAATCGAACAGGTATACCGCAATACCTCCCAAAAGCACCTTTGGGCAATCAAGTATCTCATCATTGGCTGTGGCGGCGTATTTGCCTACGACCTGTTCCTCTACTCACACGCGCTCTTATTTCGAGGGATTGATTTGCAGCTATGGGAGAGCCGTGGAGCGGTTCACCTGGTGATTATCCCAATGCTGGCAATTGCCGCAGCCCGCAATAAATCCTGGAGCATGAATATTTTTGTTTCCAGGGAGATTGTGCTTAAAACCTCGGCATTTTTCGGTGGCGGGATGTATTTGCTGGTAATGGCGCTGGCTGGTTATTATCTGCGCGAAGTGGGTGGGGAATGGGGGATGCTGACCCAGGCAGTATTTTTCACGCTCGCCGTGATTCTCCTGGTTTCGATTTTATTATCTGAACAATTCAGAGTTCAATCCAAAGTATTTCTGGCAAAGCATTTTTATAAAAACAAATACGATTACCGGGAAGAATGGCTTAACCTGACACGAGATCTTAGCCAGCAATTGAGCGTATCTTCACGTTACACCATCGTCATTCAAGTCCTCGCGCGAATGGTCGATGCAAGGGCGGGAATGATCTGGGTTCGCGACGAGAAGGGGGACTATCTGAACGCGGGAGTCTGGCAGACACCCAGAATGGACGATACTCTGTCCCCAAATCTACCACTTATTAACTATCTTGCTGAAAAGCGCTATATCGTCAATGTAAAAGAATTTGCAAATCAGCTGCCTGAATATGAAGATTTGAAGCTACCTCAGAATTTCAATGAGCTATCAAGGCTATGGTTGATCATCCCGTTATTCGATCAAAGGGAACTAATGGGGTTCGTCCTGTTGATGGATCCATTGGTGGAGAGGAATATCAATTGGGAAGATCGCGATCTGCTTAAAACGGCAAGCAAGCAAGTATCCAGCTTCCTGCTGATGCATAAGCAATCAGAAGAGCTACTGGAAGCGAAACAGTTTGAAGTGTTCAATCGCTTGTCTGCTTTTATGGTCCATGATCTGAAAAATATTGCCGCCGAGCTTGAGCTTGTGGCAAAAAATGCTGAAAGATTTAAGGATAATCCAGATTTTATTGAAGATGCGTTCTCAACGGTGAGTAACGCGGCGGGTGACATTAAAAAGTTGCTTGATCATTTCAGAAAACGCCAACAAAGTGACGAGCGCAAGAGCCTTGTTGATTTAATCGATATTGTAAAAGATGCTGTCAGTTTGAAAAGTCAAAAACAGCCAGTGCCTGCGGTGAAAGCGCCGGGCGAACCCTGCTATGTTTCAGCCGAAAAAAACCGGCTGATTAATGTGATTGCTCATATAATCGATAATGCACAGGAAGCAACGGCAGACTCGGGCAGTATCTGGGTGGGATTCAAGACTGAGGATTCGCGCCACTATGTCAGCATAAGCGATACTGGTCATGGCATGGATAAAGATTTCATCAATACACGCCTTTTCCGACCGTTCGATACCACCAAAGGCAATGCCGGCATGGGGATCGGTATGTTCGAGAGTCGGGACTATATTCGATCGATGGGTGGGGATATTCAAGTAGAGAGTGAGCCATCTGTTGGAACGACGATGAATATCTGGCTGCCCGTGGCTAGTCCTGCTTTACTTAAACAGCCGTAATCACAGGAAGTGAGGAGATGAAAAACAATAACGAATGCCTGCTTGTCGTGGAAGATAATCCAGGTATCCAGAAGCAGCTTAAATGGTCATTTGATGGCTATGAGGTGCACCTGGCCGACGATCGGGAATCGGCGCTTGAATTGGTGAGAAAGCACAAGCCACAGGTGGTTACGCTCGATCTTGGGTTACCGCCAGATCGGGAAAATGCGACCCAGGGCATTTTGGCCCTTGAGCAAATACTGGATGAACTCCCCGAATGCAAGGTCATAGTCGTCACAGGGAATGAAGACCGGGAAAATGCACTTACGGCAATCAAGCTTGGCGCCTATGATTTTTATCAAAAACCGATTGATCCCGATATTCTCAGACTGATAGTGGATCGCGCATTTAATTTACACGCAATAGAAGCCGAAAACCGAAAGCTTGGCAGGCAGAAACTTGATTCGCCGATCAGCCGGATATTAGGTTCAAGTCAGGCTATGCAGACTGCATTGCGGATGACCGAGAAAGTCGCCGCTTCAGATGCAACTGCCCTGGTGCAGGGAGAAAGCGGGACAGGTAAAGAGTTAATTGCCCGTGCTTTACATGAATTAAGTCAGCGCAGTGACGAACCCTTTGTGGCTATTAACTGTGCAGCGATTCCGCACGAACTGCTGGAAAGCGAATTATTCGGTTATGAGAAGGGGGCGTTTACCGGCGCTCATAAAACAACGCCAGGGAAAATTGAGCATGCCAATGGAGGAACCCTGTTCCTGGATGAGATTGGCGATATGCCAATGTCCTTGCAGGCCAAACTGTTGCGCTTTTTACAGGAGAGAGTTGTAGAAAGAATCGGTGGGCGACAGTCTATTCCTGTTGATATACGGATTGTCTGTGCAACTCATCGCGACCTGGAGAAGGCTATTCGCGATGGAGATTTCAGGGAAGATCTTTATTTTAGAATATCTGAAATAGTTATTAATGTTCCGCCATTGCGTGATCGGGAAGAGGATATTGTATTACTCGCGCAATATTTCCTCGATCAATTTTCTGCGGAAATGAAAAAACGTTTCAAAGGCTTCAGTTCGGCTGCCAAGCGTAAGTTGGATGAATATCAGTGGCCGGGGAATGTGCGGGAACTGGAAAACAAAATAAAAAGGGCGGTCATTCTCACGGAAGGTAACCGAGTTGAGCCGGAGGATCTCGGGTTTTCCGCGGGTGCCGGTAGTGGGGATATGCCCATGCAGAGTTCACTGAGCCTTAAAGCGGCAAGAGAGGCGGTGGAGAGGAAAGTTATCAAGCAGGCACTGACTGTCTATGAAAATAATTACTCCAAGGCGGCTGAAGCACTGGAGATCAGCAGGCCGTCGTTGTATAGCCTGTTAAAGAAACTGGGTATGGATGAGGCCTAGGAAGCTGTATCTGTTCTGAAATACTGTCTGGATGTGGTATATCCTGCTTTGTAAGTGAAGTATAGCCGTGCTGGGTAATGGCCATGGAGATAACATGAAAAAGTGTATCAATAAGTATGTGCATGCTTTGCTGGTGCTGGCAATGTTAATGACCAGTGGCTGCAGCCCTTCCAAAACAGACACCGAGTTACTCCAATCGGCAAAAGACTATATAAATAATAATCAGATAAGAGAATCTATTCTTGAGCTTAAGAACGCCTTGCAAGTAAACCCGCAAAATGCTGAGGCTCGCTTTCTGCTTGGCAAGCTTAACCTGGCGATCGGCAACCCTGCTTCGGCTGTGAAGGAGTTCGAGAGGTCGATTGAATATGGCTGGGATGAGGCAGAAGCAACATTATACCTGGCCCGGTCATTGTTGAATAATGGGCAATTTAATGAGTTGGCTACATTTGGAATCAATGAGACCTTTAGTAAGGAAACCCAGGCAAATTTGCATGGGTTAGTGGGTGCTGCGTACCTGGCGCGGAATGAGATCGTCAAGACATCGTCGCACCTCGATCTTGCAGCCAATCTTGATCAGAATTCCTTGTATGCCAAGATCACCCGAATTCGCCTTATGTTGGTGAAGGACGATCGTGCCGAAGCTAAACGCATTCTGGATAAGGCGCTTCAAATGTTTCCCGGCAATCAGGAGCTGTTACTGCTTTCGGCATTGATTTCGATCGAGGATGGCAATATTCAGGAGGCGATTGCTTCGTATGAGGCTGTACTGGCGAAAGAGCCGACCAAAATTGTCACAGCCTATGCCAGGCAGGCGAGATTGGGTCTTGCGCGTATTTACGTGTATGGAAACCAGTTGCCTGAAGCTGAGAAAATTCTAGAGCCTCTTCACCAGGTTACCCCTGGTGATCCTGAGTTTAACTATCTATTGGGCCATATTGCTCTCCAAAAACAGGATTATTCACAGGCTGAAGAAAGGCTTCTTTCCGTGTTGAAAGTGGCCCCAGATCATTCCAATACCCATTTGCTCTTTGGTGTTGTGAATTACGAGCAAAAAGATTACGAGCAGGCTGCTTACTATATTTCAAAATTTCTGGCAAAGCATCCGGATACACCGTCAGTGCGCAAACTGCTGGGGAAAATATATCTTGCGCTTGGGCAGCATGAAGAAGCACAACAAACGCTTACCTCGGCTGGTATGCCGGGCGATGATGCCGAATTGCAGGCAATGATCAGCTTGTCTCAATTTCGACAGGGTAATGTTGAGGCTGGCCTACAGGGATTGAAGCGCGCAGCCGAAGTTGATCCCGAGAATAAGATATTAAGAAGAGAATTAATAAAGGCCTATATAGCTTCGGGTGAAACCAGCAAAGCTATCGATCATCTCAAGAAGGAAATTGCTGGCTCCAAGGATGTGCAAGATCAGGCTTTGCTCGTATCAGCCTATTTGCGCGCAGGTGAATTTGATAATGCAATCAACACCGTGTTAACCATGCGGGCTAAAAATCCGGATAACATTAATATTAACACCCTGGCGGGAGTTGTCTTTGCAGCATCTGGCGATCTCGATAAGGCTCGTGAATATTTCAACGAGGTTCTGGGGTTGCATCCAAAGGATGAGATTGCTTCCCTGACGCTTGCGCGTGTCGAAGAAATAGACGGCAATACCGATAAGGCTATTGCTTTATATGAGAATTTAGCCTCGCAACCGGGGGGCTCTAGTGAGCCGTTACTCCAGTTGGCTAATCTTTATAGGCGTTCAGGTAATGATGATGAGCTAATTAAAGTCTTGAATCGTGCAGTGTCTAGTTACCCAGAGGACCCTCGGGGTTACATTCTGTTGTGCGATGCTTATCTTCAAAAAGGTGAAATTGAAAAGACGGATAAGGTTTTAAAAGCAGCGCTGTTGAAGTATGCCAACGAGGCTTCGTTAAAAACTATCGAAGGGCGCATCCTGCTGGCGAAAGGGGAGTTTAACAAGTCACTGCCGATCTTGCAGGGGGTGGTAGAGGCTAATCCTGGGTTAATAGTAAACCGGGTTCTGCTGGCAGAGAATCATCTGGCTTTAAATCAGCCCGACGAAGCAATCAAACAATTAAAAATGGTGCTCGAGAAACAGCCATTTCATCTGCCTGCAATGATATTAATAGCGAGAGCGCATTCGATGATAGGGGATTTCACTTCGGCACTTTCCCAGGCATTGAATGTTCAAAAGTCCAACCCGGATTTTCCACACGGTTATGAACTTGAGGGAGATATCTGGTCACTTAAGAAGGACTTTATTCAATCCGCCAAAGCATTTTCAACCGCATATGATCTCAAGCCAAGCAGTGAACTGGCGCTCAAGTACGCCAGGGCTCAGTATTTGTCGGGGCATACAAATGAGGCCATTACAGTTCTGTCATCTTCCCTAAATACAGACCCGGGTAATATTCGGTTGTTACTGTTTCGAGCGGATCTGTATCAAATGAGTCAGCAGCAGTTAGCGGCACTGGATGACTATGAGTCAATTATTGCGCTTGATGCTCATCACGCGGTTGCATTAAATAATGCGGCCTGGATACACGATGTCGCCGGCAATCATGAAAAAGGTCTGATGTATGCGAGGAGGGCCCATGATATTTCTCCCAATGATCCCGGTATTCAGGATACGTACGGCTGGTTACTGGTACGCAACAATGACTCAGTGCCAGGTCTGGAATTACTGGAATCAGCGAGAAAATTATTAAGCGATTCAAACGAAGTGCAATACCATTATGCTGCCGCTCTGTCCAAACTGGGCCGGTATGACGAGGCTCGGTCGATCCTGGCGCCGCTGATTGATTCCGGAAAAGAATTTGATGGTCGTTCCGATGCGGAAGTGATGCTGAAAAAGCTGGAAAATTAATGAGTTAATAGATATTATGGGTATGCATTTAAACTGGTGTTCTTGTTTAAAGATAGCGGCTGAATCTGCTACCTGGGTGGTTCAGTATTACCGAGTATGGCCGCTGTAATGGCATGCCCAGACAGGATATGTCAATCATTCAAGGATGATGTCATAAATTTCACCTATCCATAATTATTCATAATCATGATCGAACAAATATTTCAGATTCTGGGTTACCTACATGGTATGTGGCGTTATCGCTGGTCTGCGCTTGCAGTTACCTGGTTGAGCGCAATTGCGGGATTAATTGTTGTTATGGCTTTGCCTAATACCTATGAGGTGAAGGCTGTCTTTCATGTTGATACGCAATCTATTCTGAACACCCTGTTGAAAGGGCTTGCCGTAGAAGACCAGGAAACCAATGCCGATGTCGAACTGGTCAAGCGTATGATGTTGAGTCGGGAAAACCTTTTGCAAGTTATTCGCGAAACAGACATGGATCTGTTAGCAACAACTCCACAGAGCCTTGATTTATTGGTTGATAAATTAGCGAAAGATATTCAGATCTCCGGTGGAAGTGACGGGGGGTGGCGTCGTTCCAACAATAATATCTACGAAATAACTTATAGTGCCAGGCAACCAGACCAGGTGTATAAGGTTGTTTCCTCCTTTATGGATTCATTTATTGAAAACACATTGAATGCCGGACGGGTTGATACGGCTTCAGCGGAAGCTTTTCTTGACAAGCAAATCAAAGATTACGAAGCCCGTCTTGTCGAGGCAGAGCAACGACTTGCGGATTTCAAGAAGAAGAATGTCGGCGCAATGCCTGATGAACGAGGTGGTTACTATAATCGTTTGCAACGCAGCGAGGTTGAGGCTGAAGAAACCAAAACAGCGATTCGCCTGGCGGAAAGGCGCCTGGCTGAACTCACCAAGCAATTACAGGGAGAGAAACCTGTTTATTCCTCTGCAGGTGTCGATATCAAGGCGAGAAAAGCTGAGTATTATCGACAGCTTGAATTATTGCTGACTGAATATACAGAACAGCATCCTGATGTTATCGCGCTGAAGCAGAAAATAGAAAATCTTTCAAGTGAGAAAGGTTCTGTTCCATTGGCCGGATTGAACCCTGAAAGCGCGCAGTTCGAGACCAACCCGGTCTATCAGGAGCTGAAAATAGAAGAAAGCAAGGCCAGGATCGATCTCGAAACACTGCGCTTAACGTTGAATGATCAACTTAATCAAATTTCCAAGTTGAGAGCAGCAATCGACTCTATTCCCGAAGTTGAAGCTGAATATTCACGACTTAACCGTGACTATGAAGTTACCAATGAACGTTATCTTGAATTGGTGGAAAGACGTGAGTCAGCCGAATTGGCTCGTGAAGCCAAGCAAAGTGCTAGTGAAGTAAAGTTCAGAATTATCGAGCCTCCTATCCTGCCAACCAAGCCAACAGGGCCTAACCGACAGCTGTACAGCGTAGCAGTGTTCATTGGCGCAATAGGCCTGGGTATGGGATGGGGGCTGGTGCGTTTCCTTATGCACCCGACCTTTATCGGTGTCAACCAGCTCAAGGAAGCCTTCACTTATCCTGTTCTAGGGTCGGTGGGTTTAAATCTAACAGAGGATGGTAGGAAAAGGCGACTCAACAAAATGTTAATGCTGGCGGGAAGCCTTGCATTCCTTGCGCTCATATTTGTTATTGTAATCTTGCTTGGTAACCAGGTAACGGACGTTATCCATCCTTTGCTCTACAGTTAACCTGATGTTGGTATCAAATGAATATGAATCTTGATAGCTATCAAAATGAGATGGGGACAAACCTTCTTGAAGTAAATGGGCGTTTGAAAGCGCTTAATATGCTGGTTGCTGACAGCAATATCGGCGTGGCAGCACGGGATGAATACAGGCGAATCAAGGCGCCGCTACTGTCGAACGCATTCGGAAAAAGTTCATCGTTAGTTGATAATGGCAACATAATCATGGTTACCAGTACCATGCCGGATGAAGGTAAAACCTACTCTGCGGTAAATCTGGCCTTGTCTATGGCAAACGAGCAGGATCATACCGTGTTGTTAGTGGATTGTGACGTCGCAAAGAAAGGCTCAAGCCGCTTGCTCGGGGCTGAGAAACAGCCGGGGTTGATGGATGTTCTGGAGAATGAATTCCTCGACATCAGCGATGTGATGATGAAAACTGATTTGCCCAGTTTTACGGTTGTATCTGCCGGTAAGCAGCATGACTATGCGGCGGAACTATTATCCAGTAAACGCATGGCTTCGGTGATGAAGGAAATTCGTTCTCGCTACGAAGATCGTATAATTATACTCGATACCCCGCCGGTTCTTGCAACACCGCAAACAGCTGTACTGGCCAACCTTGTTGGCCAGATCGTCTATGTTGTTGAAGAAAGTAAAACACCGAAATACCTGGTGGAAGAAGGATTGGACCAGTTGCCGAAAGATAAAGCTATTGGTCTTGTTTTAAATAAGCGTGAGACTTTTGTTGGCCAGTCCGGCGGATACTATGGTTACTATGCCGTAGTGGATTAGAGTTTATGCAAATTAGAAATGCGCTTACTGTCGACGTAGAGGACTACTTTCAGGTTTCGGCGTTTGAGAACGCCGTAGATCGTAAGGATTGGGTAAATCAACCCTTGAGAGTTGAGCGTAATACCCATCTTCTCCTCGATTTATTCGACGAATATAATACAAAAGCTACCTTTTTCGTGCTTGGTTGGGTGGCTGATCGAATTCCCTCCATTGTGAAAGAGATTGCTGATCGCGGACATGAGATTGCCTGTCATGGGTATAGTCACAGGCTTGTTTATAATCAGACCCCGGAGGAATTTCGCGAGGAAACTCTGAAATCAAAAATGGTTCTGGAAGATCTGTCGCAACAGTCCATTTACGGGTATCGCGCAGCAAGTTATTCGATTACGAATAAGTCCCTTTGGGCACTGGATATACTGGTCGATGCGGGTTTTATTTATGATTCCAGTATATTCCCGGTACGGCATGATCGTTATGGTATTCCAGACGCTAACAAATATCCTCATGAACTTAAAACATTGACGGGCAACACCATTGTTGAATTTCCGTTGACCACGGCCCAATGGATGGGTTCGACAGTGCCAATTGCAGGGGGAGGGTATTTCAGGCTGTTTCCGTATTGGCTTACAAAGGCGGGATTGGGTCAGTCAAACGACAAAAATGAACCTTTCATCTTCTATTTGCATCCCTGGGAAATAGACGCGGAACAACCGCGCATTGAGGCTTCCTGGTTCTCGAAATTTCGTCATTACAATAATCTCGACAAATGTTATCCCAGACTGAAATCGTTATTAACGGATTTCAAATTCACGACAACTCGAGATGTTCTTGCTGCAAAAGGCCTGTTATCTGTTAATGATTAAAGAACGGAAGCGCCTTGGTCAGGATCCAGAAATTTATTAGTATCTTTTTGAGGGCGGGTGCGTCTTTCCTTATTGCTAGCAGGCTGTAGTTATTATTGACCCTGTTGGTCCAGTTATATTTATAGTCTTCCGAGCCTCGTAGTAAATCGAAAGACGAACATCCTTTTTTCTTCGCCATTTCGACAAGCGACCTGAGAAGGAATTGTCCAGCGCCGTACTGGGCGTATTTTTCATCATACGTTGGAACGTAATAATAAAAAATATCATCGTCCATGAATCCAAAATGTGCCGCAACAAGTTTGTTATCAATTTTGATGGTTGACAGAATTGCATGTGAGCCGAAGCTCGAGTCGTCTAGTATGGCGCGATAAAACTTCTGGGTTTTTTGCGCGTCAAATGCCGAATTAGGAAACGAGAGGCGATGAATGTCCGAGAATTCCGCCATGTCCTGTGCAGATATCTCGCAGCCTTGTTTGTGCTCAAAAACACAATTATCGGCGATTTTTCTAAACCTGCGTTTGATATTCGATGCCTTTTTGGGTTCTTCATAAATGCGGGAAAATTCAATTACAGGTGTAATTTCCGCCACTGTTTCGCATCCATAAAGCTCCTTGAGAAGGAAATGTCTAAATAATGATGCGTTGATATTGGCATCCGACAAATTATCGAATTTGTACACATCCCAGCGGCTTTCCTGCTGTTCCATTAAAAATTGGATAACACGCTTGATAATTAATCGGCTGTTGGCCGAAGGATCTATAAGGAAGAGTGAATAATCCGTGGCCCTGTCGATGCCATGGCAGATCGCGTGGAAGGTGAATGCTTTTATCTTGAACGGCTTAATGCTGAATGGAAATGCACCAATCAGAGTTTTATCATCGTTGTAGACGACGACGACAAGCGGCGGTTGCTCGAACGTCTGGTAATGGAATAACACCCAGCTATGGTGGATGAAGGGCCCCTCGGATGTTTTGTTGTATAAGGAATTCCAGTCGCTCTTTGTTGCAGCGATCTCTTCGATAGTTGTTAAGAGTTTAATATGCATTTAACGTTTTTTTCAGTGATTGGGTTGACGTAGATAATCAATCCAGGAAATTGATTGTATGAATTCTGCCAATGAAGAGGGCATGTTTAACCTTGGAACCTGGTACGACGCATATTTGTCAGCGCTGTGGACAGGTTTATAGTGTAAGGTTTTTGTGGACACGGCGAGTGATATACCCTCCTGTTGCAGGTTACGCATTTCTCTTTCCGTGAAATCGCCAGGCCTACCGGTCGGGTAGGCAAAGATAGGAGCGGTTGCAGGAATCCTTTCGCGCGTCAATGCGATGGAAGTCTTAATTTCATACGCGGCATCTTCATCGCTTAGTTGTGAAAGTATTCTATGTGTGCGGCTATGAGCGCCAATGCAATGCCCTCTGTTCGTGAGGTCTCTCGCCTGATCCCAGCTCATTGGTTGATACTGGCCTGGTGTGGTGTCGGGCTTTTCAACATGGGTTTGTTGATAGAGTGAATCTAGTGCATTGTATATATTGGTATTGTCCCGTGACTTCAATAATTGATAAAGCTCATATCGACAATGAGTGCGGGAGGCTGGATCTGCCAGCCTTGTACCGAATTCAGATCCGGCAATATTCAGTTTATAGTAACCGTCTGGTGCATGATTCAGTAGGTATCGTAACTGGTCATCCCATGGCCATAGCTTGCCATCCAGGAGATCCGTAATCAGGAAGTAGGTTAAGGGTATATCAAATTCTTCAAACAATGGCGCAGCCACTTCATATTGATCAATAAAACCATCATCGATAGTGAATACCACCGACTTTTTTGGAGGGAGTTGACCGTTGCTGGAATATTGAGCGAGCTGACCCAGGGTTATCGGGTTATATTTGTGTTTGCGTGCATAAGCCAGGCTTCTTCGAAGCTCATCTGGCTTTTGGCCGGAAATACCCCGATCAGGTGCATTGAAGCGGTGCATGATAAAAATTGGAACAAACGGACCGGTAAATGCCTGTACCAGCCCGGTAGGTATCAGTGTTGCTGCTGCGGGAATCAATGGCCTTATTATTCGTTTAGGCATAAAAGTTATCTCAAGCCTTTTAGTTTCATTCTAAATAGCATGGCCGGGCGCAGCATAACAGAAGGAATGCTGGCCAGTAATCTATGTGAGACTGGGACCCCGGATTTCACCAGGGCGATATCTTTTCTTGCTTCCGTGCTTCGGCCCAGTGCCAGGTATTCCCTGATTCTTAATAGCCGTTCCTTGTCAATTCTGGATTGATAATCCTGCGAGTGTGCTTGAAGAAAGGTTTCATCCTTGCCCCATTGGTTTTCAAGAACCCTTATCTGTGCGTTATAGCGTTTCAGGCTCGATGCGTCGGTGAGTCTGGGTATCTCGTAATCGTTCTGCCAGGTAGTGCTGATGTCGAGGTAGCCCACATCGGCAATTCGGGCCAGTTTGGAACTATACTGCCAACTTTCCTGTAAACGCATGCTGGTGTCGAAATAAATCTGATCTTTGGCGATCTCACGGCGTACTACCATCGTGCTCGGAAGAACGTGATCAATATTCATTTGCGAGCGGTAAATTGAGCCAATATAGACATCAAAATCACTTAATGAAGCCGGTAAATCGGCCATTGTCGAAAATTTGAAACTATCGCCAACTATTTTGTGCCAGTCAGTAATTTCGTGCCCCCAGTTGAAAAGGCAATTACGGGCAATCTTGCCGTTACTATACCTGGTGGAGAAGTTGCTGAATGTATAAACCAGTTCAGGATGGGCCTGCATAATTGCTTTTCGCAAGTATAAATTTTCCGGGTCCCACTCATCGTCGTCATCCAGAAATGCAATCAGTGAGTTTTGGCTGGCATCTATTCCGGTGTTCCTGGCTGCGGAAGGTCCGGAATTACTGTTCATTCGGATGTACTTAATTTTATCCCCGAACTGTTTCAGGACTTGTTCTGTGTTATCCGGCGAGCAATCATCAACTACAATAACT
Source organism: Gammaproteobacteria bacterium (assembly GCA_041592495.1). Taxonomy (GTDB): domain Bacteria; phylum Pseudomonadota; class Gammaproteobacteria; order SZUA-229; family SZUA-229; genus JBFHPZ01. Next base: position 20,784 of record JBFHPZ010000001.1, read on the forward strand.
TCGTCACCATTTTCACAGCAGTTCAATGCGCTTTGCACCGCCCTGGTTACGATATTGGCGCGATTGTAGGTGCAAATAATTGCTGAAACATTACTTGATTTCATTTGACTTGCGTCCCTGGACGTAACCTGGCCGGATATAAAAATAGAGTGTGAGCCAGGCGAGGCAGCCAAATAGCAGCGTGTACGCACCCAAGATATACAAAATTATTGAATCGGAATTAAATCCAAAAAATAGGGTTAATGAGGCTCCAGCCAGGGCAATGTACAGGGATGGCCAGAGGATTAGCCAGTTAATATGAATCTTGTATTGCATTAGCCTGGCAGACCGGCTAAATAACCATACGCCAGTGCCATAGAGTAAAGTCAGAAATGCGGTTTCGGCCAGAAGAAACAGGATTTTCATTAACATTATGCAACCTGTTCCCTGTCTTTGATGTGATCAGCCAACCTCAAGGCAAGGGCTACAATCGTCAGTGTTGGATTGACATGGCCAGATGTTGGAAATACCGAGCTTCCGGCTATGTATAAATTCTCGATATCATGAATTTTGCAATCACGATCGACGACGCCCTGGCTTGGAGAGTCGGACATGCGTGTTGTGCCCATATGGTGGGCAACATCCCGAAAATTATGCGCCCAGTCCGAACGGTTATTTTCCATCCAGTCTTTCATTCTGAAGCGTGAATGATAGTGGCGTGTAAGCTGTTTGGCGATTAATTGCTGGGATTCGACTGTTGTCTGCTTGTCAATGTCGAGCATGCGCCAGTCGACTTTGGAGCGTCTTAATCCCAGGCCGTCAGTTTCATCGCTAAGCATGATGCGACTATCCGGGTTCGGCGCTTGCTCTGTATCCATCGACAATACGGAGATGTTGTTAATAAGTGTATTCGATTCCGGTCGAAGGAAACGTCGCCGGGTATTCATTATCAACTCATCAATATCGCGTATTACATTAACTGCATTCTGATCCAGGTCTTTTAACGGTTCACCGTTTAAAATGTTTGATGCGATCGCGGATGCGGAGTGGGTTGCTGATTGATTATTGCCTTCGTAGTAGTAAATCGCACCTGCATTCAGCAGTTTACTTTCCCGTTGCACCTGGTCACTGGTACGGATGCCCAATACATAGCTGTCTTTGCGGGATTGATAGGTGTTAAAGGTTTTTTTCAGGTCGTAGGGGTCGCCAAAGTGGACCACGGTAGCCTTGCTACGCAGGTGCTCCATGAAGTATCGGCCTACCAGGTCGTTACGATTTCCAAGGCCGTTGGGGTGTACATTGTCGGAAAGCAGCAACATTCTCGCATTTTCAATACCACCACAGCTGAGTACAAATCGTCTGGCCTTGACGCGTGCCTGGCGCTTTTCAAGTGAGCTGATATTGACGTGGGAAATCGAGTTTCCTTCGGGCGTTGCCTGTATTCGCGTGACATTCGCATTCAGGATTACATCGATATTGTCGGCGGTGCTGAGCGTATCTTTGTATTTCGGTCCAAACCGGGTTGGTGCGCTGAATTTCCATACCTGGTTTTCCAACTCGGAAGCATCAAACTTTGATGCGGGTATGCGAAATTGAGTGAAAACGTCATCCGTTGCTGCGAAAATCCCGAGATCACAGTTTTTCCAGGCTCTTTTGTAATAGGGAGAGAGTTCCTGGAGAGAGATAGGCCAGCCGCTGTTGGGTACCCAGTCACGTTTTTCGAAATCGATAGGATTAAGGGGAGCGCAACGTCCGTCCCAGTGATTGGTGGTTCCGCCGAAAAATCTGAGGCGTGAAAGTATGCTGTCATCAAGCGGTACGCCAACATTTTCCACGTCATAAAGTTGCTGGGTATTTATGTTGAGTCCCATGTCGCCGCTTTCCAGCAGGCAAACCCTCAGTGGAGTGTTCAAAAACTCATTGGCAATACTGATACCTGCAGCGCCAGCGCCAATAATACACAGGTCGCACTCAATGAGTTGATCATCCGGTATGTCATTCAAATTGCGTATCATGGATCGTCTCTAGGATAGAAGGCGAAGAGCGCACAATCGGGCTTCAGTGACAGTAATGGGCCAGCCATCGAGAAACAGCACTTTGTCGTTCATCAAATCTTCCTGAAGGCGCGCTGAGATGGATGCTCTCAAAGAACTGGAGGAGGCCGGTGCATATGGATCAAGGATTGTGGCCAGCAGCCGGTCAAAGTCATTTTCGGCTGGATGTTGTGCCAGATAAGCCTGTCCCAGCTTTTTGCTGGCCGGGTTTTCGGGTAATGCCCGCAGGAATTCGCGCATAGCATCAGCCTGAGTTGTTATCGATTTTCTCGAAATAGACTGTGCAGGTGCGGATTTCAGGAATGTTGAGGACAGTGCAACGAGCTGCAGTGCGATGAGAAATTTTCTTCTGTTGTGATTGATCATCATTGCATGTTCTTGTTTCAATTCAGATATTGTGGAGTTTAGCGCTGTTGAGGGCAACCGTTTTCTGATTTCGCAACCCTGATTGCTACCTGAGAGTTCCCCGGCCGTTACCGAATAGGTAAAATTTATACAATATATTGATTATATTAAAAAATAATGTTATCAATGCCGCGTTTATCCCTGACTGCAACTATCCATAACGCTCGACCAGTTGGCCTGAGATATTTTCATTATGTTCAAAAGAATAACCGAAATAGCGCTGTTGCTGATTCTATCTGTTCTGCTCTTTCCCCTGTATGCACTGGTATCGGCAGCGGTCGATTTCCTTTTAGGCGGTCTGGCGTTGCAGGATACCCTGAAATTTGAATCCCATCGGGTGTTTTTCGACCAGTTCCTGGCGGCCTGGATGGCTTCATTGCCGGTATTTACTGTTCTGTTCCTGCTGGTTTACTGGCCGCTGTCCGTTATTCTACGCCGGTTGCGATTCCCCTGTTTCGGGATTTTTCTGACATCTGTCGTAATTGCAGGCACGGGAATAGGGGTGTTCCTTTACGGCATGGCCCCTGTGCCGCTATTGAGCCTACTGTTAAGTTCGATGTTGCTGGCCGCGGTGCATGCCGTAGGGTTCTGCCGACGTCTTGATTAAGAATGCCGAGTCTCCGTCAATGAAACGATTAATAACCCTCATTCTGCTCTATACCTTTGCCGCCATGTCCCTGGCAGACAATCGCGTAGTCCTGTTCGGGGGCGGCCCCATGCCTGAAGATTCGCAGGTATCCATTGAGAAAAATACGCTCTGGATTCTGTCTTATCTTCAAAGCCAGTTTGCCGCGGAAGATATTGCATTTTATTACACCGATGGGAATGGAGCTTTCCCCGATGTGCGGGCGCCACAGGCACAGCCGGTTTCGCCTGATACGGAAATGCTCACCCGAGTATTTCGTAAGGAATCCGAACTGGGAATTGAGTATCGACAGAACCTGTTCGATACCGAGCATGGATCGGCCGCTGCCTATGAGCTTGTTCCCGCGTTGGACAATGCATTTCAGTCTGTCGCTGCGGGTGACACCCTGACCTTGATTTACCAGGGGCATGGTGGGTACCGCCCCGCTAATACCCTGGATAATTATTTCAGATTGTGGAACGGAACCGAGCTCACGGTGACCGATATGGCTTCCTTGATGTCCCGGGCCGATGCCAATGCCCGCATCCGCTTTCTCTTTCCGCAGTGTTTTTCCGGGGCTTTCTCCCGGGTGATTTACAAGAACGCTGATTCTAAGCAGGGGTTATCCGAAAACACACGTTGCGGTTTTCTGGCGCAACCGGAATATCTGGAATCGGAAGGCTGTACAGACAGTGTCTATACAGGCGATTATCGGGACTATTCCTCTTATTTTTTCAGCGCTCTCAGTGGCAATACCATTGGCGGGCAGCCAATTCCGGGCCAGCCTGATCTGAATTCAGATGGGACTATTACCCTGCGTGAGGCGCACCTGTATACCCTGGAACATGCACGTAGTATTGATTATTCACGCTCGACCAGTGAAGACTACCTGGAAAACTGGCAGCCCTGGTACCTGAAATGGGCGCCGTCTTCCCATGCGGTGGACAACGAGTATGCTGCTTTAGCACGACGCTTGTTATCTGATCTGGGTTATACCGGCGAGTGGCGGCAAGTATCGCCGCAGCTCTGGAAGGATATTCGTGATCTGGAAAAGCTTGCCTCCGACGACAAGCAGAAACTTGACGCACTTAATACAAAAATCAGGAAGCTTCAAAATCGCATTCAGTTGCCCCTGTTGCTGGAATGGCCCTATCTAAAAAACCCCTACGGGGAGACGTACCTGCGGAATATTGTCAAAGACCTTCCGAGTATGTATTCCCGGCTCGAACAAGACCCGGCATACCAGGAGTTGCAGGCGTTACAGCAAGAATACGAACAACTTGAAATCACGGAACTGGAGCATCGACGTAACCTGACCCAGCGTCGCAAGGTAATCCGTTTCTACAAATTGGCGAACCTCCTGGACCAGTTTGGGCGTCATGGTAGCGAGCAGGAACAACAGGATTACCAACGGCTTCTCAGCTGTGAAGATTCTGTCTTGTAAACCGATAAGAACATCAACGTACATCATTACTGGGCATTAGCTTGGATATTTCACTGCATTTTGGATTATCGGGGCTGCTGGAGCTTCAGCAGTCCTGGCAAACGCTGGAAAGCAAAATCAATCGGCCGAATCATTCGCATTCGTTTGCCTGGTGGCAGGCTTATCTCGAGGAGCTGGCCAGCCAGCCTGATGAATTCTGCTTCATTTCGGTGCGGCAGGATGGCGAGACTATTGCGATTTGTCCATTTGTAACGCAGGTGCATAGGCGGTTTGGACTGTTCAGCGCCCGGGTACTGGCCTCTGTGCATGACCCTAATTTCCTGTTTCCCGATATCATGGTTGTACCGCAGCACCAGCGGCCGGACTTTCTGCCGGAACTGGCAAAGCGTCTATCCCGTCTATTGAAGTGGGATATGTTGGTGATTGGCGGGGTCATGGGTGTACTGGAGACTTCGCACGCCGTTGCCTGCCTGCCCAAGCTGTCGCAACCGCGGCTGTTTCGCGAGAATGAAATCGGCTGTTTTGATGTACCTATGGATGATTACGAGGCTTACCAGCAACGCCTTTCGCGCAAGGATCGGGCTAACCTGCGTCGCACAACCAAGAAAATCGAAGCGTATGACGATTGTTTACATCAGTCTGTCATGGAGCCAGAGAAGATACCGCAGGCCCTGCAAACATTTCTGGATGTTGAAGCGGCCGGCTGGAAAGGCGCGGGTGGCGAGGGTACCGCCATCAAGGTCAATCCGGAGATGACACGCTTTTATGAAAAGCTGGCCGCGGCCTACGCTGCATCCGGCCAATGCCAGGTCAACCTGTTGTCAGTGGAAGGCAACACCATCGCCGGACAGTTTGCATTCCAGTTGGGCGATACCCTGTACATGAACAAAATCGGGTTTAACCCGGATTATTCCGGGCTTAATCCAGGTAACGTGCTCATGGGCAAGCAATTCGAACGTTATTGTGCGGATCCTGGCATTGCCCGCGTCAACCTGATGAGCAGTGCGCATCATCTCAAGAAGTGGGCCCCTGACCTGGAACCCAGCTATCGCTACTATTTATGCAACACGACCCTCGCCGGTCTCGCAATTACAGCGTTTTTCCGGCTAAAACCCTGGTTAAGAAAGGCGAAAGCGCGATTGCATGAGATGAAGAAGAAAGACCCGGCGGCAACGACCGGCGAGGTCTCCTGATTCCGTTAGGGGATGTTCTTGATAATCGGAGGACCGATGAGTTTGGTTAATGCCACCGGTAGCCGTTTCCAGGTGTTGATCATCAGTGCATATTTTTTATTGGTAGGATTGATCGCTGGCAAGGCTTCGCCTTCACGCAGCCAGTAATGCCAATAGGACTGTTTCGGTTCGGCTCCCCATTGACGTTTGAAGCGATAGGTGCCGGAATCGATAGAGGATCTGCCGAAATCAAATATCTTGAATCCCTGGCTGACAGCATGCTGTAAGACCGACCAGTACAGGAGCATGTTGACGCTCAGATGATTCATATCCTGTCGGGAGGATGCCCAGGGGATTTCCAGTCTGTCGCGATAACCCATGAGAAAACCTGCTGCTACCGGCTTTCCGTTCAGGCGGACGGACACAATCCAGCAATGTTCTTCAAATGTTTTCAGGATGGCCTCAAAAAAATAGCGACCATAAACCGGTGTGCCAAGGTCGCGCATATTGCGACTGAAAACGGCATAGAAATCATTCAGTAGCTCAGCTTTGCCAACCCGGATATCCGGGTTTTCACGTTGTGGTCGCTTGATCTGGGCGCGTAGCTTGGGAGTGAAGCCGTTCCACAGGGCTTCAATACTGTCCGGGAGTTTCAATAACATGTTCACTTTTTCCGAGCGGACAGGCATGCCTTCGCGCGGAATATCGTCCCGGTACTCAATGTGCGAAACGCCCAGGGTGGTAGCGTACTGATTCGCCTGGTTAATCAACAGTTGTTCGATTTCCGGGTGATCGGCGATAGCGCCGCCGTAATTAAAATAAGGCATGGAAACCAGGAAATCGCCAAACAGGCGGCTATTGAGCCTTATCAAAGGCAATACGCCAAGGACGTTGTTTTCCGGGCCACGTGCCTGCAGGTAGTGGGCCGTGTGACCAAATGTGGTTTTGACAAGATCGCGCCAGGCGGAAAGGTGATAAATACTGCTATGCGAATTCTGGGCTACATAGGTATCCCAGGCCTGGGTGTCTTCGCTCAAGGTATCAATCGTGATTTCCTGAGGTCTAATTTGGGCGAGCCGGTAGCGAGGAATTGCTTTTTCCTGCTGGCTCTTTGTTGACTCAGTGTCGTTCGCAAAAAATTCCAGTAGCTGTTCTTCCCGCGACTTCTGGGTGCTTGCGAGCTGTTTTAACTGTTCAGATAACGTCTTCACCTTTGCCTTGAGAGGCTCAATGGGTTCACCCGCGGCCTTGGCCTGACCGATCTGTCTGGACAAGCCTTTTCTGTCATCGTCCAGCGACTTTATATTGTCATTCAGGGAGTTCAGCTCGGTGGAGATTTGCTCGATTTCGGTGAGGGAGGCGCTATCGGGCGAGGGATTTCTTTCACGGTAGGCGGCAACGGGATCGGCAAGCAAGATCTTGCGTTCAGCTTTGGAGAAACCACTCATGTAGCGATCAAATCCTTAAATCCATCCTGAAAGTCGGGCGAGAAATGCCGTTTTGTCTGAGGCTATATCGTTATGAACCCCGATTCGCTTTAACAGGTGTGCGTCAGAGGTTGCGTTGTTCCAGCCGGATTCGGTAGTGACGGCTGTACGGTAGAGGGATTTCACCAGGGACAGGGCTTCTGGCGAGTAATCGCCGTTCGGAAAGCAAAAGGCCGAAACCGGTCGCTCGATGCTCTGTTCGATATGGGTTTTACAGTCACCTATCTCATGCCTCAGCACGTCAGCGGCAAGCCCGCTATTCAGGCGAATGTGATTGCAGGTATGACTGCCGAATTCAATCAGCCCCGATGCCTGCATTTCCTGTACTTGTTGCCAGTTGAGTAATGCCGCCGACGTGGTGGCGTTATTCAGGCCAAGTAATTTCTCAATCTGGTCCAGGCGGATATGGATGTCGTCGTCATTAAGGCTTTTGGCGGTGGCTATAAGCTGACTAAGTTGCTCCCGGCTGGGTGCCTTGCTACCGAAGTTAAAACTGGTGTCCGCGCGGGTTAACCATTCCAGATCGGGTGAAGACCAGAGCTCGGGTTTTTCACTCGAAATCTGCGTGGCAATACGAGCCAGCCGTTCAGGCCAGAATTCACGTTGAGTGTTGATCATTTCCGACACCAGGAAAATGGTGGCTGGAATCTCGCGTTTTTTTAGTATGGGGTAAGCAAACTCGTAATTATCCGCCCAGCCGTCATCGAAGGTGATGGCGCAGGCCTTGGCCGGCAGTTTCTCGCCATTTTCCCGCGCCTTGATCCACTCCGCGAGCGAAACAACGTCAAAAAGCCTTTCAATCTCCCGCAGGTTGCTTTCCAGCGTTGCCGGGGTGACGACCATGCCAGGTTCTTCCTGTAGGTAGCGTGGATCGTTTTCCGGTAACACGCGGTGATACATCAATATGACGAGCGCGGGACTGGAAGGAGTGCGCTTGTGTGGGCCGAAATTAGCCGCGGCATATTGAACGCCGCGCTTGATCAGCTGTTTGATTGAGTGACTGACAGACATTCGGGAAATGATGATTTCGCAGGTTTCGGGTATCGTATAAACTATTGTCCATCCGATAGCGAAAAACAACAAGTCCTGTGAAAACCATTCTTCATGTCATAGATACCACGGGTCCCGGTGGTGCGGAAACAGTCTTCATTGATCTGCTCAGTGGTCTGGATAAGTCGCGATACCGCTCGCTGGTTCTGATCCGCGGACCTGGTTGGGTTTGCGATGAACTGAAGCGACGCGGCTTCGAGCCGATCATTCTTGATGCCAAGGGGTCGTTTAACTGGCGCTATCTGCTCGCGATCGTGAAGCTTATCCGTTCCGAAAAGGTTGATCTCATCCAGTCGCATTTACTCGGGTCCAACGTATATTGCGCACTGGCTGGTTTGATAGCGCGCTGTCCGGTGGTTGCGACCTTTCATGGCGCGGTGGATATTGCCTCAAAAGAACGATTCATGGGGGCAAAATTTGCAGCAATTAACCTTGGCGCCAGCGCGATTATTGCTGTATCCGAGAATCTTAAACGGGATATCGTCGAGAGGACACCGCTAAGGGCGAGCAAAACACGCGTAATTTATAACGGGGTTGATATCGAGGCTTTCCAGTTGCCACGGTCATCCGAGCTTCGTCAGCAGCATGGGTTACCCGACGATTGCGTGATTATTGGTTCCCTGGGGAATATTCGTCCCGCCAAGGGCTATGATGTGCTGATCCGGGCTGCGGCACGAATCAAGGATACCCGGCCCGAGGTACGGTTCGTGATTGCCGGGCAGGGGAGAAAGGGTTTGTCCGAACAACTGGAAGCGCTGCGCAGGGAACTGGGCGTTGAGGAGCAGGTGATATTTCATGGATTCGCGGGCGATCCGGCGGCATTCCTGGCCAATCTGGATCTGTTCCTGTTGCCGTCGACTTCAGAGGGATTCTCCATTGCGACCATTCAGGCCATGGCGGCTGGCTTGCCGGTGATTGTCACCCGTAGCGGAGGCCCCCAGGAAATTGTCACGCACAACGACGACGGCTGGATGGTAGAACCGGGCAGACCGGACGAAATTGCCGATGCGGTTGCGCGACTGGTTTCTGATCCGCCGCTGCGCCAGCGATTGGCGGATCAGGGTAGAACACGTGTGGAGTCGACCTTCAGCCTGGCAGCCATGCTCCAGGCCTACTACAGTCTCTACGAGACGTTATTGGCCTAGTTGCGCAGGTCCCGCAGATATTTCTTTAATTCGTACCAGAATGGACCCAGGTCATCCCAGCGATTGACCTCGTGCCGGGTGGTAAAGAATGAAGGCGTTAGAAAGGTCGTCAGCTGCTTCAGTTTGACAGGCCAGCCAGTGCGCCTGTCCTTGAAACTGATATATAGGCTATCCAGATCACCCAGTAGCCATCGCAGTCTTCGGCCTAGTCGGTAGTTCATCTGGGGTTGAGGATGTGCGCCGTCAAGCAGCTGATAGAGTAAATAAGGAAAATCCACTCCTGAATCAATGGCGAGCTGGAGCGAACCCCAGAAGCGGGTATTAATTTCCATCAGGTAGGGCGTGCCGTCATTGCCGACTTTGAATTCCACCATGGCGACGCCGTGCCACTTAACTTCATCCAGCAGCGATCTGGCGGCTGCCAGCAGTTTTTCGTCCAGCGGACAACTTTCGGAGAGGACACTGACGCCCCCCCAGGGTGGTTTTTCCCGCAGTCGTCGATGGGAAAAGAATGCCAGCGGTTTGCCATGATCATACAGGGCAAATATTCCCTGGCCTGTTCCGGTAACACATTCCTGAAACAGGAAGCGTTCATACTGAAATCCGGGATCGGTTTCCAGGTAATGTCTGACTTCGTCGGCACTGGCAGCTATTCTCACACTGCTTCGGAACCAGCCGGATGGGGCAGGCTGCCAGGACCTGCCGGGCTTCATGACCAGGGGGTACGGCAACGAATCCAGATCAAGGGAGAGATTCCGCGGATCATCGATGTACCAGGTTCTGGGTATTACTACATCCAACCCAGTGGCCAGCTGCATGAGATTGTATTTGTCGGCAACGCTGTTAACGGTTGTTGCAGCTGCAAATGGAAGCAAGACGCCGCTGAGTCGTTCCTTGTGCTCAAGGAGTAGTTGAGTTGTTAACTCCGTCATTGGGAGCAGGATATCGATCTTCTGTTCGGTACAGATTGTCGCGATACTGTCGATGAAGTCTGCAGGAGACTCGGTAGGCGAACCATATTGTCGATATGCCTGAGGGTAACGGGAATTGCCGGCCAGGGCCTCGGATGTGGTATCCGCCGTAATAAGAGGGACGCCCTGCCTGCCGAGGGAACGGGTAACCGCAAGCGCGCTGCGCTGGTTGGCATCGAGGATCAGGACTTTTTTCATGGCATTATTGTGAGCTGTTCGTCTATGAAAAATGAGATTTGAAAATTATACTGATTTCTGGGTATATTAGGTAGCTTATTGATTATGAAAGAATTCACTCTGGAACGCTTTTGACAAATCCACTTTCAACCCGGATAGCTCACCGTTACGGTTCTAAAAGAGGGATGCTTCGTACCCAGTGGTACCGATTACTCTATCTTCTTGGGTTCTATCAGAAGTATCAACGAGTAGATTGGGCGGGGGTAAAGCGCCTGGTGTTTGTTTGTAAGGGAAATATCTGCCGGAGTGCTTTTGGCGAGGCGGTGGCGAAAGCGAAGGGGATTTCCGCTGCCTCATTCGGTATCGATACGATTGATGATGCCCCGGCAAATGCAACTGCGATAGAGGTTGCGCACGAGAAAGGCATCGATCTTACTTCGCACCGTACTCGTCAAATATCAGGATATAAGTATCAGGAAGGGGATTTATTGTTGGCGATGGAGCCGTGGCAGGCGAGCATTTTGGAAGACCAGTTTGGTAAAAATACGCAAATAACACTGCTGGGGATCTGGGCAGAGGTCAAGTTACCGCACCTGGGGGATCCTTTTAATACTTCTCTTGAATATTTCCAGCGGTGCTTCAGTTTAATATCTGCAAATGTAAGCAGTATATCCTCCCGGTTTTAGAAAAGGGATGTAAAAAATCCGCATGGATTTTCGAAGAAATATAGTCAATTCCATTCCGAATAGTTAATAAGGTTAAGGATTTAGTAATGAAAATACTTATGGTGTGGGATGGTGATTATCCTTGGGACGTGCGAGTTGAAAAAGTATGCACTTCATTTCTAGAAAATGGCGATGCTGTATCGTTGCTAAGTAGAAATTCTAAAGGACTTCCTCTCCGAGAGAACATTCAGGGGTTATCTGTTAGAAGAGTGTTTGGATTTCAAAAAAGATTAAAAAGTCTAAATAAAATTTTGTCATTCCCCTTTTTTCTGTCACCAGTCTGGTTGTGGGGGATATATAAAAGTATTAAAGAAACACAGCCTGATTTAATCATCATTCGAGATTTGCCGATGGCTTTAGGGGTTTTGGCTATTTCTAAGCCAATGAATATACCTACGGTATTAGATATGGCTGAATGTTATCCAGAAATGCTCAGATGCATCTGGAAATTTGAAAAGTTTCGCTGGCAGAATATTTTTGTAAGAAACCCTAAATTGGCTGATATTGTTGAGAAAGTAACAGTCCGTAATGTAGATATGAATTGGGTTATGGTTGAGGAGTCAGCGCGACGTCTTGTTAGAATGGGAGTTGATTTAACGCGGATTACTATTGTTAGTAATACACCAAAAATCAAGGATGAGAGTGGTGTAGAGCATCAAAAAAGAAATGAAGACGCCATTTTAACGAATATTTCTTACATAGGGCTAATAAACCCATCTCGTGGGCTTGCTACTGTGCTAGAAGCGGCCGTGCTTCTAAAAAAAGATCAAATTCCAGTGCATTTTACAATTGTAGGCTCAGGTAAACAGCTTGACGAACTGAAAAAGTTTGTTGAAGAAAATGATCTGAATTCCATAGTGAGTTTGCTTGGATGGATTGATCGAGATAAGGCAGAGGCTGTGATTGAGAAAGCTGATATTGGTATTGTTCCACATTACAAATGTTCGCATTGGGATAATACCATACCGAATAAGCTTTTTGATTATATGAATCTGGGTGTTCCCGTTCTTTCTTCAGATACAATTCCTGTAGAGCGTATTATTTCTGAAACGCAGTGTGGCCTTATATACCGAGATACTGATCCTGCTGACCTGGCGGAAAAAGTTAAAGAGTTACTTGATGTAAGGAAGAGGGCCTGGCTTGGCAGTAATGGTAAGAAGGCTATTGCTGATAAATACAATTGGCAAATAGATAGTAAATTACTTGTTGAGTCCGCACTCGGTTTGCTTAAACAGAGATAGAGTTCTTTATATGCATCGCCTGCTATCTAAATATTTACTATATTATCCAGTCACGCTCTTGAAGGGGGAGTTAGTAGCGGCATATATGCCATTTTATAATAATTTCCAAAACAAAACAGCAGATGAAATTCAGGCGTATCAATTAAAAAGTTTTAAACGCATTGTTGAGTATGCTTTTAAGAATAATCAATTTTATAAACAGCATTACGGGTCTGGGTTTTCGTTGGCGGATATCCGCTCACTTGACGATTTAAAACAAATACCAACAATAACAAAGAATGATTTGATCGGAAGTATCAGTGAGCTTTCAAGCACAAAGAATTTGTTCTCTTCCTCAAAAACAACGGGCGGTTCAACTGGGCAGCCTGTACGATTATATAAATCTCCTGATGCTTTAGCTCGTGAAAGAGCGGCTACTTGGCGAGCATATCAATGGGCGGGAATTGAAATTGGAGATGCACAAGCAAGATTTTGGGGTGTGCCTCACTCTCAATCAGGAAGATTTAAGGCGCGAATTGCGGATTTTGCTGCAAACAGACTCAGGATGTCGGCTTTCCAGATAACAGGTGAAAACCTTTCCAAATACTATAAGGATATACACAGATTTGGCCCGGCATACTTATATGGTTATGTTAGTGCGATTGATGAATTGGCTAAATTTGTAATTAGTGAAAATCTATCTCCATTCCCATCCCTGAAGTCTGTAATAACTACATCAGAGGTATTAACTGATACCGCCAGGAGCCGAATTTGCAATGCTTTTGGTGTCAAGGTTTATAATGAATATGGGTGTGGTGAAGTGGGTTCGATTGCTCATGAATGTGAACATGGCTCAATGCATCAGATGGCAGATAACTTAATTGTTGAGGTCGATTCTCCACCAGGTGAGCCAGGTGAAATCATAGTTACAGATCTGTTCAATAAGGCTACACCACTCATAAGGTACCGACTAGGGGATTATGCGACCTTTGATAACTCAAAGTGCTTATGTGGTAGATCGCTACCCGTGATATCAGCAATACATGGGAGAGCTTATGATTTGATTAGGACGATCTCGGGGAAAATGATACATCCTGAATCTTTGATTTATGTTGTTGAGGGGCTACAACAAGAAACAATGGCTTTTAGGCAGTTCCAGGCGGTTCAGGAAACTTTATCTAAAATAACTATATCTATAGTCCCATCTGAAAAATTCTCGGACAGCGTTGTTAACAGATTAATCGCATTGTTGAAAAATGATGTTGATTCAAGTATTGATTATGAAATTCAACTTTGTAATGAAATTCAACGGGAAAGCTCGGGTAAGATGAGGCTTGTGAAGGGATTGAAAAACTAGAAGAGCGGGATGTTGATATTTAGCTTGATATGAGTTGGTTATATACTTTTTCAATCCCTGAAGCTTGATTAGCCGGGCTAAATGTACTCGTTACACGCAAATATGCTTGGTTACCCATTTGCTCCGCCTTCTGGTCATTGCTAAGAATTTCTAGCATCGCAGATGCAAGAGACTGGGTATCAAATGGGTCAACGATCAAGCCCTCCACACCATTATTAATGATCTCGGGCGGTGTCCCAAGGTTTGAAACAATTACGGGTTTCTTGTGCGACATTGCCTCAACAATTACAAGGCCAAAAGGCTCTGGAGTAATTGAGCAATGCACAATCAGATCTGATGCTTCATAAAAAGGATGAACATTGTTTTGGTAGCCGACAAAAACAACTTTATCTGACAGGCCAGAACTGTTTGTAAAATCCTTAAGATAATCGATGTAGGATGTATCGATGTCGTCTGCCGAGTCTCCAATGATCAGCACTTTAACTCCAGGAAACTTCTGCACAAGTAAAGAAACTGCTAGCAAAAATTCTTTCTGTCCTTTCCACTTAACAACTCTGCCGAAAAAACCTATAACTTTATCGTGAGAGTTTATGTTATATCTCTCTTTTAATGCATTTACATCCTCCCTGGGAACTGAGACAACATCCGCGGCGTTATACACAACCGATATCTTATTGCCTTCAAAACCGCTAGCGATTAAATTTTGGCGTACATACTGTGATATAGCGATAAAACGATCACAACCATGTAATAAGCGGCTATATCTCTCAGCACCCAATATCCCCGTGCTATGTATATGCGCAACAAAAGGGCCTTTAAATATCTTTGCCAAGATAAGCCCAAAATAGCCGTTATTAACATGAAAAAGAGCTGGTTTTTCCGCAAATAAAACACGAATGACATTAAAGTAATATTTGAGGTTTAATATATAAGAAATACCGACAAACCCATAAATTAGAATTTTCTTTATGATGGTAGGTAAGCTTTCAATTTTAGACTTAAATAGCATGATGCTTGTATAGTCAATACTCTTCTTCAAAGAAACGATCTTCGTGTTTGAAGAAAACTTGCCGGTGAGTGTTTTTTCATCGACCGATGAAACAAAAACAAATTTGTATTTATCAGGAGCAAAAGTTCTGGTAAAAAGAGATGTCACCTCAATTGTACCGCCATACGTTCTCGCTTCATCAAGTATCAGAATTGTTTTAGCGTTATTCATGCTCACAGTAACTCATTCCTAAAATCCAACCCAAACAAACATGGTTAATGTATTTAGTAGGGCCCCATATGTGAATGAAAAAATTCAGAGGCCTATTGACCTTTTCTAATTCGTCAGGTTATATGTCGATCCCCTTGGCCCCGGGGGCGACCCTTAAGTATACTGTGCCGGATGCATTCGCGAAACAGCTTTATGTAAAGTATATTGTGGGCATATAGGACATTTAAGACGTAGGCACGTAAAATCATATCGAGCAATCTTAAGTTTAAATGAATGAATAATTCTGATATTTAAAAATCATATAACCGATTCGATTTGTTATAACGAATTTCTAGCTTCAATAATGAAATGAGCATGCAAGAATTATATTCGCTAAAAATCAAAAATCTTTACCGCGCATTTATATCAGAAGGCATCGCTTTCTGGTGTGCATGTTTATATCTATTCTTCGAATATGTGCGCCCACAATCAGCTTATCCTGCAATCGATATAATACCTTGGGGTAAAACAACCATTCTTTTAACGGCGATAACTTGGCTTATTGCGGATAAAAAAAATAAAATTCCAACTTACACGACTTTTCATTCACTATTTTTAATCTTTTTTACGCTTATCATTGCGTCGTCCATTTTCGCATACCGCCCAGAAATTTCTTTCTCGAAATTATCTGACTTCTACTTTTGGTTAATTATTTTCATTATTCTCACCGGAGTAATACGTACAGAGCAACGATTTTTTATTTTTCTTCTTTTATTCTTGGCTGCTAACTTCAAAATGTCGCTCCACGGCTTTACTTCCTGGGCTTCAATTGGATTCCAGTTTAGAGATTGGGGGGTAACTGGGGCGCCGGGCTGGTTCCATAATTCAGGAGAGTTTGGTGTCGAATTATGCCTTGTTTTTCCTATAGTTGCTTTCTTTACCATGGCAATTAAAAAGCACTTAAGCCTTTCATACAAACTCTTTTTCTATTTCTTCATATTGACTGTGGTGGGTTCTGCAATTGCAACCTCATCCCGCGGGGCCATGCTAGGAGTAGCAGCAACTATTCTGTATATGATACTTATTTCTAAATACAAATTTAAGATCTTATTTTATGTCGCAATAATAGGTGCCATCGCACTTTCCTATGTGCCGGATGAAACCAAGCTTAGATTTGAATATGCTGGTGAAGATACAACTTCTACTCTAAGACTTGAGCGTTGGGAAGCTGGTATTAAGATGATGAACGAGCACCCGCTACTTGGTGTCGGCTTCCGTAATTGGTCCTGGTATTATCTCGACCGTTACCCAGAAAATGTCCAGGGCATTTCGCACAATATCTTTATTGAGGTTGGCTCTGAGCTTGGTTATACCGGTTTGGTGCTCTGTATAATCATGTTTGCATACTCGTTTATATACAACCACAGAACAAGGCGTATCGCCAAAAATAACAATGATAATTATTATCTATGGATGGCGCATGGCTTTGATGCCGCTCTTATAGGATTTATAACAAGTGGCTTTTTTGTGACTGTTTATTATTATCCGTATTTTTGGATTAATGCTGTATTCGTAGCCGCGCTGCATAATATTGTAAAAGCTAAATACGCTAAGAAAATAGACAGGCCTAGCTTTGTTCGATAATTACCTATTTTAAACTTTTCCATTCAGGAAACTCTCTATTAAGTATTGAAGATAATTCCTGTATTTTTGGGATATAAAGTCTCGATAAATACTCTTGAACTTTTGGTTCTGAAGCATCTTCCATTTTAACTTTCTTTACCGCTAGATTTCGCAGCGCTTTTCTAAAACTCCTAGGTATGTATGGAGATAATGTATTCCACAAATTATTATTTCTTAATCTGTGAAGAATTCCTTTCCCTTTAGCCTTATCAAATTCTTTTGGTGTTGCATTGAACTTTTCAAACTTAAATTCTTCCTGTTTGAGGCTGCGCAAGCTTAGCCACTTAAATATTTTCGTGACTTCCAGATAAGGGTTTTCAATTAACTCTTCAAAAGTCAGGGTGTAAATATTATCTAGCCCATATAAATCTATATATGGTTGCAACTGCATTGCGTAATCACCGTAAGCTATATATTCAGGCTCGTTAGTTATCGCAGTCCACATATCCCTGTTTTCCAGAATAAACTTTTTATTGTATTGTCTTCCGGATGTTGCAGTATTAAACCAGTAATGACTGATCGCTCTTTTTACTGGATCTCGCATAATGTAAATTAGTTTTGCATGAGGCGAATAATCATACATCCTATCTGCTGCATTTTTGAACGTAGGCAACTTAGTATAATGTGTGCTTGATTCTCCGATATATTTAACATTCGCAGGTGCCTTTTCAAATAATTTCATATACCATTCTGGGCCCTCATCAAAAGCTAACTCTTTGACGAAATATCCAGGCTCCTTTTCATCCGCCATATATATATCCGGATGACATGACAAATAATTATGTAATGATGTTGTTCCAGATTTCATCGAGCCAATTATAAATAGATTCGGCTTCATTAATTTTCCTTTCGAACAAAACATTGGGGTTGTAATTAACGACTTATAGCGCGTTTTGCATATGTTTGCATCTTAATGTAAAGCGTTTTCTTTAGCTCAGGCTCAAGCACTGGCAACATCGCTAATACAACAACAAAACAAATAAATAATATGGTTTTTAACGCCAAAGACATATAAAAACTTTCTGGTAGAAATTGCGCTAGAATTACTGTGGTGCCCCACGCAAACAAGACTGCTGAAGCTTTCAGCCAAGGCAAATTCATATTGTAGTGTCTACTGGAAACAAACACGACTACAACAAGCTGAGCAATTGTGGCAATCAATGCCGAAACCGCGGCCCCATAAATACCGTAATTTGGTATCAGAGCAATAAACAATCCTGTAATAACGACAGCTTTAATAAAGGTGCTGATAAATAAATATATGGTTTTTTCGCTTAGCAATATTCCAAAATTATTAAAAAATACCAATGTCTGAAACATTTGCGTTAGAACAAGGATTGGCACGATTCCAGCTGCTGCCCAAAAAGATTGTTCTGACATAACCCACAAAACATTTTCAGTAAATAAAGCGATGCCTAGCCCTGCCAAAGCCAGCACTGAAACTAGCATTAAAAATAAATTACCATAGACGTTCTTAGCATCCTGTTGCTTATATATCTCGTAACACTGCGTTTCCCATATTTTTGAGAATGGCCCCCAAACTAAAACAAGAATTAGTAGCCCAAACTTTGCTCCAAGTGCATAAACACCTACTTCCTCCAAACCTGAAAATAAGCGCAAGAAGTACTTATCTCCTGAGCCGACATAAATACCACCAATACCGGTCAGCCATATCGGATAACTGAATAATAGTAATTTTTTTGCCATTTCTTTTGAAAATCTGACGCCGGAGTAGTAATAGCAATAACCTAAAGACAATAGCGCCATTGTGCTAGTTGATAGCACGGCGCTATAAATGACACCTTCGACACCTAAGCCACGGTAAACTAGAAAATAAACATTCAAACTCACTTGTAAAATAAGTTTTGAAATGCTCACTATCAAAAACAATAAGGGGCGTTGATGTATCCGAATATATATCACCCCGTATTCTTCTATTACTTGAGTTACCAATATTAATGCAAGTATAGCCATTAGATCCGAATAACTTTCGTCACCAAGCATGACTTGGGTTGCAATATCGGCGTTAAGGTAAAGCATAATAAACGCGAAAATGCTTGCGGCAATTGTCACCATTAAAGCTGTTGAAACAACGGTCTTCTGCTTTTCAATATCACTTTCCATAAAATAGTAGCGAAAAATTGCCTGTCCCATTCTCGCACCAAGGAAAATTTCTATGATGGCAATAGCGATCATCATCATTTCGACCACACCATAACCCTCAGGGGTTAAATATCGTGTGTATATCGGAAGCATTACAAAAGCGACTATCTTTCTTAGAATGTCAGATATTCCATAGAGGAATGAGTGCTTTACTGTTTTTTTATACGGATTGGTTTGTTCAGTCATATTGCCCAGGTGCGTTAATTCGATAGAGTAATTGTGGCCGCAATTATGCCAGCATTTTGCAGCATTTGTTGCTGTCATCCATCGACTTAAATGAACTTTACTTTATGGGTTGGGTTTTCTGTGGGTAATGGGGCTCGACTATTTTATTAACGTATCAACAAGGCTTGATTAGTGCAGCAGTAGAAGCTATTTCGGCAAGTCAAAATAACGATTCTTAACATATTGAATAATATAGAAAAAGAATCCTGGTCGGAGTCTGTCTCCTAAATGCCCGTCTTGTATAGGTCCTCTAGAAATGATTGGAGTGCGAGAAGTCATCAGCAAATTGTATGCGGCAAATCAATATCGAATGACTCCTTAATGCTCTGGATGATTCTTTCCCTGGTCAGATAAGGGTCGTATAAGGTGTTTGGGAGATTGTTTTTATGACTGAGATTAATTTAGGGGCCAATATGTCATTTGCTATTCCTGACATAATCGTTAATAAAATCTAATGCGGATTTTTCTAGAAAATCCTTATCCAGGTTTCCCCCTTTATCTGATATGCATTCTTCAGAATTGCAACGATAGGTGACGACTATTAATTCAGCAGATGAATTCGCTCGTAGCCCCTCAATGAATTGATAAAACTTTCCCTTAAATGGAGAAATCGTGAAATGGTTACCTATTTTGTAGGTCCAGGCAACCAGGTAGGATTGGTATCCTTTTTTTACACCGACAATAGATATCTGGCGTTCATTGTCTATAGTTAAATTTTGAATTTCAGTAAGGTCATCCTCTTCAGCAATCTTGTTGCTATAGTAAATCATCTCTTTTCCCTGTTTTTGTACATAGTAACTATATACGGCGGCATTAAGCCGATCATTATTTTTATTTTCCAAATACAGAGCGTTATCCCAATTAGAATAATCAATTTCGACTTGAGGTTCGGAAATTTGATGCCATTTAAAGAAAGTGAAATTATTCGAATGTGAACCTTTTTCACTTGCATTATCAACGGAAACTATGGAATTCCCTGCTGTTAGAAAAATGCTTGATACTATAATTGGCGCAAATGAAACTTTGATAAAGCTTGAAGGTTTTACAAAGTCGGATTTGGTTTCATCAGCATGAATGCGTTTTTCCAGAGGTTCTGGAAAAAATCTATCTAAATACTTGTGTAAAGAAGGGAGCGTGAAAAAGTATATTGTTAAAACTACTGCAAAGATTATCCACCCAAATGTGCCGTGCTCATAAACAATCGAGCTTTGCATTTTAGAATAATATCCGATTAATACTAGAGAATACACGCGAACCCAATTCGCAATTATTGCTAGCAATAATGCCAATCCAGTGTACACAACACCTTTCATAAAAGATCGTGTATTTTGCGCGGCGCTTAGTATGCCGATTACTAACCCCATCATGAAATAATTCATCCCTGCGCAGCTACCGGCCACCTTGAGTGTCCCATATGGGAGTTCGATCAGGAATCCTTGTACATGTGCGGGAATTTGAAGCCAAGTTAACCAGATTTGTACAACATGAACTGTCGCTTCACGCAAAATCGGCTGAAAGACATCCCATGCTGGCATCGCGATATAAAGGCATAAAATTGGAAGATAGAAAGAGGGGGCTGATTTTAAACCATATAGAGCTAATAGCAGGCTTGTGAATATCAATGGCAATGCTAATTGCTCAATAATCAGCATTTGGGTTGAATGGCCGAAATACCAGATTAAGCTTACCAATATGGCAATAGGGACAATCCAGTAATTGGGTTGTATTTTCGTCTTTTCAGACAATACATTCTTAATGATCCAGTACAATGAAATCGCAAGAATGAAGTATCCATGCGAATAACTCTGATCCCATTTAATCCATTTTTCATGTAATGACGCAATGGTTTGAGAAAAGCTAAAATAAAGGACGATACAGGATAAACCTATCCAGGTTATGGATAACAATGCATGATTAGAAATGCGCAAACTCTACCCTTTTATTTGGTATTTCAAAAATTGCCGATTTTCATTGCAGGTCTCGCCATGAACCTATGTGCCATACGCAAATTGCACCAGCCGTAGACAAAGCGATTCTCATTCCAGAACTGCTTTATCTGTCCAATGTAGGCGGCAACATTTTTGGCGCACGGGCTGAGTGGCTGTTTCAACCAAGCGTAAAATTCAATGTGATGCAAATTTAGTATCTGATACAGGGTGCCAAATGCCCACATAAAATTGTCACTAAAAATTTACTGGCAATGATATCGTTACATTCTATTTTTAATACAATGCATTATAGGATTTAATGGATACTTCTTTGAATATTTTTCGTAGATACGTTTATCGGGGATATTCTGTGAATATCGATATGTGACGGACCTCTCAGACAGTAAAAATGAAAGTTGCAATAGTCACCCTGACACTAAAGTTATGAGTTTTAAATCCGAAAATCTTTGTAATTGTAACCGAATAGAGATTAAACACCCTTATCTAACATACTGTTTTCACTAAATATACCTTTTTGATAAGATATATTTATAGATTATGAAGCGAGACATATTATGAGAGCGCTCAACATTTTTACCTGCTTGGTTTTGTACTCCGCCAGTCTAACCACCAATGCCGCTGTCTTACTCAAGGATACGTTTGAATCTGGCAGCCTGAATTCACCTACGAGTGGCGGAAGTTGGGGATCGGCAACAAACGTTACGAATAGTGCTAATGGTGGTTATAACAGTCAACATGCAGCCAAATTCAATTTCATTGGTAACACTTCTACAGCCTCGAATGCTGACGCATTTTCTGAGCTACGGTTCGACTTAGGCAAATTGAGTAGCACGGTTTGGGTGCAATTTCAGCTCTATATTCCATCAAACTATGTACACCGAAATGCCGAAAGTACTGATAACAATAAATTTATCAGGCTTTGGGGTAGTGACTACAACAATGTGGAAAAAGTGGGTCTTTCCACGTGGCCGACCTCCAACGGCGGATCCAAACTTATTGCCGACTGGAATAATGGTGGAGGTATCGGCCCAAAGGGTTCTCAACACTCCGACTTTATTACATCGTCTGACCTAGGTAAGTGGATGACTATCAAGATCCAGTTTGTTGCTGCCACATCCACTCAGCCTGGCACATTGAATCTCTGGAAGAATGGCGTAAAGGTAATCGATAACACGGGTACGGTAGACAGTTATCGGTCTGGCGAGCCTCACGCTTATAGATACGGTTATCTGCTGGGATGGTCTAATTCAGGATTCACGCAAACAACAAGCATTTTGATAGATGATGTAACATTTGCCACTAGCGAAGCTGAATTGGGCGATGCGCCAAACCCGCCAAATCCGCCATCTTTTATTCAGGTTCAATGAGCCTTGGTCAACCACCCCTAATTATGTCTGGAACTAATTAGGGGTGGTTGATATTCAACTAAACTGAAATTTTCCGATAGACTAATCTGAGCCTCTCCGCATTATTTTCCGCTGAATAGAATTCGTTTACTCTTTTTTTAGCCCTGTTCGTTTTAGCAAGGGAGTCATTATTATGTTTAATAAGGTTGCTTAAAGCTTCAGCGTAAGCTTTGTCTGTTTGATCTGTCACTAATATTCCGCAATTACCGTTTTCTAAGAGTTGAGGTATTCCTCCTACTGCATGTGCAATTATCGGCGTAGCTAACGCCATTGCTTCTAGTAGAGTCATTGGCAGGCCTTCATGATCCGAAGTCATCATCAGTACGTCTAGGTTTTTTATTTCCTGATGAATTTGACTTGAGTGGCCCTCGAGAATAATTTGTTTCTCTACATTGTTAGCTGAAATCATTGTTTCCAGCTCATCATATAGAGGCCCGTCACCATAGATATGAAAAGTAACATTGGTTTCTGGTTGCAGTTTCAGAAAGTAAACAGCGGCCTGAATGAATATATCAACTCGTTTGACTGGCATTAGCCGGCCAACTATTCCGACCTGATATGTCGGCGAATAAGCCTGCTTCTCGATCGCATTCAAAGCATTAACGTCTACGCCATTCTGTATTACTTCAATATTGTTGCTTGGGTAATTTCGAGCAAGAATCTCTGCTAAATCATCCGACACCGCAATAATTTTCTGCTGCAGATAGCGGCCGCAGAATATATCCAGAAGCTTGATGGCCATTTTTGCCGGATTTTTCCAGCTGACATCATGCTCTGGAGCACCATGGGCTGTCCTGACAGAATGTTTAACACCGCTGATTCTGGCTGCAATACTGCCTAGTACATTTTCTTTTATACGGTGTGTGTGAACGATATCCGGCCGAGCTTTCTTCATTTGCCTGACAAGGCTTAGAAAGATATTGATACTGCTGAGTTTGGATTCATCGAATACAGTGACATCGATGCCCGCGCTAAGTAATTCCTGTTCCAGTTTACCATGGTTCAGTAATACAACGGATAGCGAGATGTCTGGGAATTTCATGAGCGCCCTGGCAAGCGTAGCGAGTTGCACCTCGGCGCCGGCCCATAAATCCCCAGATGCGATATGCATGACCCTTAATGATTTCTTCTTCATTGCCGATATCAGGATTTACATCTAAATGCTGGCATTGTAAGCAATTTTTCTTATAGTATCTATTAAGTTTTAAATGACTAAGGGCGGGCTTCTTGACTATGGCTGTTTGGTTTTTCCTGCTGGCAATTCTGTGCGTCTACAGCTATTTCCTGTATCCGGTAATTCTGAAGCTGTTGCCTGCGCGGCAATTCGGTACAACGTCCGCCAGTACAGGGACGTTTCCGCGTTTGAGCCTGATAGTAACGGCCCATAATGAAGAAGCCCGTATCCGGGAAAAGCTGGATAATTCCCTTGAGCTGGATTATCCGAAAGACCTGCTGGAAATCATAGTTGCCTCGGATTGTTCCACTGACCAGACCGACGCGATTGTGGAATCCTATGCCGACCGGGGGGTGCGCCTGGTGCGTGCAGATCAGCGCAAAGGCAAGGAATATGCCCAGCTTTGCGCGATTCGCGAGGCGCAGGGCGATATCCTGGTGTTCTCGGATGTGGCAACCCGGATTCCCCGGGAAGCCCTGACAAAACTGGTGAGCTATTTCGCCGACCCCAAGGTGGGGGCGCTGTCCAGTGAAGACCAGTTTATCAGCAACGATGGCAAGGTCGTGGGCGAGGGCGCCTACGTGAAGTACGAAATGTGGCTGCGTCGCCTGGAATCGGAGCGTGCCGGGCTGGTAGGGTTGAGTGGTTCATTCTTTGCCGCACGCAAGGAAGTCTGTGGTCAATGGGACATCTATTCTCCCAGCGATTTCAATACCGCGCTGAATTGTGCCCAGTTAGGTTACGTGGCCATTACCTGTCCGGATGTGGTGGGTATTTACAAGGACGTTAAAGACCCCGGTCTCGAGTTCAATCGAAAGATTCGTACCGTTATTCGCGGCATGACGGCTGTTCTGCGTCATCCGGTTGTGTTGAATCCTTTTGCCCTGGGCCAGTTTGCCTTCCAGGTATGGAGCCACAAGATTATGCGTTGGGCCGTTCCCTGGTTGTTACTGGCCTTCGCTGTCGTGACCTTGATGCTGCAGGGGCAGGGGCTGATTTATAGCCTTGCGCTGCTGGCGCAACTCGCCTTCTACGGCGCGGCGATTGCGGGGTGGTTGTCTGAGGCGTTGCGAGACAATACTCTGATCCGCATCGTGTTCTTCTTTGTGCAGACCAATCTTGCGTTGGCCTATGCCATGGTGCAGTTTGCCCTGGGGAAACGCATGACAGTCTGGACACCATCGAAGCGCTGAATGTTTTACCACCTTCCTCCGGTCGGACACCCCATTCAGTTTCGCGGTTGCCAATCAGATAGCCGGGTGTTTGGCCGTGCTGTCGCGCCTTATCAATTCCGATTTTTTGCTTCTGGTACTGCCTCCCTGGCGGCGGCAATTCAGACTGCGATCAGCAGGAAACAAACGCCGTCGCGGCCGGAGGTGCTGTTGCCGGCTTATGCCTGTCCTGACCTGATCAGCGCGGTACTTTTTGCCGGAGCCAGACCCGTGCTGGTTGATCTGATACCAGACCGGCCCTGGATGGACCTGTCGCAGCTGGAGCGCAAGTTAAGCGCTAACACAGTCGCTGTCATTGCTGTGAATTTCCTGGGTATTCTGGAGCGTCATGCAGACATTCGCGAACGTCTCGAAAATCGAAATGTGTTACTTATTGAGGATAGCGCCCAGGCGTTTCCGCGCAAGGAGGAAAGCGATTTCTGGCAGGGCGATCTGGTGGTCGTCAGTTTTGGGCGCGGCAAGCCGGTAAGCTTGCTGGGTGGGGGTGCACTGCTTTTCCAAGAGGATATCGCGCCATTTGTACCCTCATCATACAGCCGGCCCGGGACGCACGGGCTTGACCGGGCTAAATTTTATCTGAAGGCGACGCTATACAATCTGCTCATAGATCCACGTTGGTACTGGCTGCCAGAGGCTCTGCCGGGGCTCCGTCTGGGCGAGACCCGGTATCACCCGCTTGAGGCTTTGGAAGGCATGGCAGGGGAGTATGAAACCATTCTGGCCTGTAATCTTGAGCGTTATCAGATTCGTCCGTTGACGGTCCAGCAGTCTGTGCAGGAGAAGATGCGGGCTTTTGAAACCAAGGGCCGAGATATTATCGATTTGCCGTCACGGATTGGCTTACCTGCCACTCGTGCGCTATTGCGTTACCCGGTCCTGGTACCGGCGGAGGATCGCGAAGCCGTCATCCAGGCGATGCAGGGGGCCGGAATGGGAGCGTCGCGTCTCTATCCCAGTGCATTGCCAAGTATCCCCGGCGTTGATAATATGCCTGAAATTTCAGGAGAATTTCCAGTGGCCGAAGATTTCGCCCGGCGCCTGGTGACGTTACCTACCCATGGGTTCGTATCGGTTGAGGATATTCAGACCCAGCTTGGGATTCTGGAAAATTACATCACGCGATGTGAATGTTACAACGATTAACTAAGGGGGCTTTCCAGATGAATAAGATATTCAAAGCAGCAATGATTTTCGTGGGTGCATTGAGCCTTGTTGCTTGTGCAAGTAATGCCAGCAGACCAGCCAAGAGTGCCGCCGAGGCCCAGGTGGCAAACAGCGTGCTGGTCGAGTCCTACCAGATGTCCGTGGGTGACCAGATTCAGGTCAACGTCTGGAAGAATCCGGAATTGTCCGTGTCGGCGCCGATTCGCCCCGACGGTAAAATTGCCGTGCCCTTGATCGGTGACGTCATGGCGGCTGGCGTATCGCCCGAGTCGCTGGCCAAGACCATCGAAAATGAAATGTCCGCCTACGTTAAAAATCCCAATGTCACGGTCATCGTCACCGGACTGATTGGCCATTCTTTCCTGTCGCGGATTCGCGTGACAGGCGCGGTCGCTTCCGATGTTTCCATGCAGTATCACCAGGGTATGACAGTGCTGGACGCTGTTCTTGAAGCGGGCAGCCTGGATATTTACGCTGACGCCAACCGTACCCGTCTGCATCGTCGCACCGATACGGGGCAGGAAACCTATGAGATTCGCCTGAAAGATATTATGGAAAACGGTGATATGAGTACTAACATTCCGTTGCAGCCGGGTGACATCATTACCGTGCCGGAAAGCAACTTCTAACTGCTCATACGTTATTTTAATAAGGGAGTTACCCGTGAAACAGAGCGTCTATCTACTGGCAAGTGCCATGGCCTCATTAAGTCTGTTGACCTCACCAGCCTATGCGCTGGATTTTAGTGGCGAGGCCAGCGTCGGGCTGGAAAATACGGATAACTCCCTGCGTACAAGGACGAATGAGCAGGATGAACTGATTGTCAGTGCAGGTGTCAGTGGCCGGCTGCAGGAGAACACGGGCGCGTTCACTTCGGATATCAGTGCTTCTGTTTTTCAGGATCACTACACCGAGGATACCTTTGGCGATGAAACCAACTTTAATCTTCGCGGCATGGCCAATTGGGCCATTGTGCGCGATCGGGTTGATTTGATTGTTCAGGATTTCTACCAGCAACGCGATATCAATTCCCTGGCCAGTTCGACACCTAACAACACCCAGGACACCAATGTGTTCTCGATCAGTCCGGTGATGCGTTTCGCGCTGGCCAATCGCCATCAGCTGACGGTAACGCCCGCTTTCCGTGATTTCTACTATGAAGAAACTATCGAGGATAACCAGCAACTGGCCCTGCAGGCCGACTGGCTTTACCTTCTGAATCGCACCATGAATGTTGGCGCCGGGGTAAATTTCGCCGAAACCGATTACGAGGATAACGCATTAAGTGATCACACCATTACCAGTCCATATGTGATCGTATCGGGTGAAAGAGCCAAATTTGATTATCGTCTGAATGTGGGTACCACGGAAATCGACCGCGATACCTTGCCCGATGAGGATGGCAGCATGGCCGATCTGTTTGTCAGCTACGGCAAGACGGATCGTTCGCGAATAACATTGCGCCTGGCTTCGATCCTGACCGATGCCAGCAGCAACCAGTTTGATTCGCTGACTGCCATAGAAAACGGTGATTTCGATAATGAACAAATCACGTCTGATGTCCTGCGCAATGAAGTAATGCGATTGCAATATAATCTTAATCAAGATCGTTTATCCTCTAGCGCCTGGGTGGAATTGCGGGATCTCGATTACAAGGTGGATAACTCGCTGGATCGAGAGGTGCAGGAGTTTGGCATCAATCTTACGTATAACCTGAGCAGCCTGATGTCGGCTTCTTTCAGGGCAGTAAGTCGCGATACTGACGTTACCCTGACAAACCGTAATGATGATGCCATGTTGCTGGGCGTGGGCATGGGCTATCGGTTGTCGCGCCAGTTGCGTACTTCCCTCGACATTAATTACTACGATGAAGAGAGTTCAACGTTGGCAGGTAGTGAATACGAAGAAACCAGTATTGTCTGGCGTTTGGCCTACGCTTTTGGTCGAGTTAGATAATTCAACGAAAACAGATAGTTGACAGAGTGTCGTGAAGGCATAACTTGTCAGGCATGTCTTTCATTTATTTTTTTGATCTCGTTCACATTTTGGAATCATCCACCTCTTAAAGATGATTGTTCATCCGCCGCTGAATGGCGGAGAGCAATTTATTATTTTGTACTAGACTAGAATTCTGTTTAGAAGGAATCGTTATGTCTGGTGCGATATGGATTTCATATTTGCAGTATTTGATCAGGTGGGGGATTCCGGATGAGCGAGACGGGATATCAACATGAATTTGGAAATGAGCACATGAGCTGGTCGATAAACCGCTTTATTAGCCCATCCACTCAATTTTTCCAGCACCACATTCCAACGGCTTTCGTACTACTGGGCTTTGTTGAGTTTGCCTTGCTGGTCGTGTCATTTTATATCGGCGTGGAACTCCGTTTTGGTGAGGCGCACGTCCTTTTTGATCAAAAATCGCTCAGTTATTTCCCTAAAAGTCTCATGTTCGCGGCGTTTATGCTGGGCGGGCTGATCGCCTTTGGTAATTATCAACGCCATGCCGAACAGTCCAAAGAAGTGACAGCGCTCCGCCTGGGTGTGGGCTTGCTGATTGGGCTCATCCCGTTAATGGTGAGCTATTACGTCAGTGAAGCTTTCTTCCTGGGTCGAGGTGTGTTTGCAATTGCTTCAGTGTCCTCATTTATAATTCTTTTCATTACTCGTGTTTTCTTTGAAAAAATTGCGAGTGAAGACCTCAAGCTGCGTGTACTGGTTCTGGGTGTGGGAAGACATGCGCGAACCATTGCGAATTCCGTTAAAAGCGGCGAGCTCAAAGGACTCAATATACTGGGCTATCTCCCCGTGCCTGAGGAAAACAACGAGGTAACTGACGAAAGAATTATTCACGGCAACAAGTCGCTGCTGGATATTGTCGCTGAAAATGAAGTTGACCAGATTGTTCTCGCGGTGCGCGATCGGCGCAAGTCATTGCCAATACAGGAAATCCTCGACTGCAAAATGAGTGGTGTTGATATCCTGGATCCGCAGACATTCTTCGAGCGAGAAACGGGTCAAATTCGGCTGGATATGTTGTCGCCAAGCTGGCTGTTTTTGTCTGAAGGTTTTCGTCAGACAACAATGCGGCGCCTGGTTAAGCGCTTGATGGATGTCTTGCTGGCACTTGCACTGTTGCCATTTCTTTTGCCTTTCATGGTAATGACTGCTTTGGCGATCTGGATTGAGAGCGGTTTTCGCGGGCCTATTCTCTACAAGCAGGTCCGGGTTGGCGAGAATAATGTGCCGTTTTCCATCGTCAAATTCCGTAGCATGCGCATGGATGCCGAGAAAAATGGTGCACAGTGGGCATCCAAGAATGACAGTCGCATTACCCGTGTCGGCGCGGTGATCCGTAAAACCCGGCTCGATGAACTTCCCCAGTTGTTCAATGTGCTCAAGGGGGAAATGAGCTTTGTCGGACCCCGTCCGGAGCGTCCTGAATTCACCAGTGAGCTTGAGCAGAATATCCCCTATTATTCAGAACGGCACCGTGTCAAACCTGGCCTGACCGGGTGGGCGCAGATTCGTTTCAGTTATGGTGCTTCGGAAGAAGATGCGTTACAGAAACTGCAGTACGATCTGTATTACGTGAAGAATTACGGCATTTTGATGGATATTCTGATTCTGCTGCAGACTGCTGAA
This sequence comes from Gammaproteobacteria bacterium, assembly GCA_041592495.1. Classification (GTDB taxonomy): domain Bacteria; phylum Pseudomonadota; class Gammaproteobacteria; order SZUA-229; family SZUA-229; genus JBFHPZ01. Next base: position 50,434 of record JBFHPZ010000001.1, read on the forward strand.
GTGGTTTTGCTTGGCAAGGGCGCGCATTAAGCCGCGATGCAATGCGCCGTCTACAAGGGTCGTAAAAAGCAGGATACCTATCTCTTCGTGGAACAGGCGGATGATTTTTCCCGTGTTCCCGAATCGCTTATTGCCATGCTCGGTGAATTAGAATTTGTCATGGAGCTGTCGCTGGAATTTGATCGACAGTTAGCCAGAACCGATACCCAGAGCCTCAAGTCGGCGATTCTCAATCAGGGGTTTTATCTCCAACCTCCACCGGGAGATACCCTGCAGATGGTAAAAAAATCCGGTTTCTAGCTGTTTCAGCATCTACCGATAAAGCCTGTCGCGCATTGATTCAGGCTCGCGCTAGAATATATATCCCCTTTTCATTATTTGATCCTCCATGGAATTGATTGACACAATCTGCCATTTGGATGTGCCGGAATTTGCTGATGATTTGCAGGCGGTACTGGATGACGCCCGGTTACATGGAGTAACGCGTTTTATCCTGGCGGGTATTTCTTCGGATGGCTGGCCTCGGATGAGCAAGTTGGCTTCCAGGCATTCCGATATTCATCCCGCTTATGGTATTCACCCTCAGTTTATTGCCGGTTCGGTTGATAATGAACTGGTGCGATTAAATGCTTACCTTGAAGGACACCAGGCCGTCGCAGTGGGTGAAATTGGCCTGGATTATTTCGAGAAATCGGCAGATAAACAACGCCAGCAACAACTCTTCGAGGGCCAGCTCAAAATCGCCGCGCACCATGATTTGCCGGTTATTCTTCATGTCAGGAAAGCACATGAAGATGTATTGCGTAGTTTGAAAACAGCACATATTAAGGGTGGCACCGCGCACGCCTTTAATGGTTCCTATCAGCAGGCAACCCGTTACATTGACCTGGGATTCAAGCTGGGCTTTGGTGGTATGCTCACCCATGAACGTTCACGGAAACTGCGTGAGCTGGCGGTCAAATTGCCCCTTGATGCCATCGTTCTTGAAAGCGATGCGCCGGACATGGCTGTTGCTAGCCATCGGGGAGAACGTAACAGTCCGGCATACCTGATAGAAGTTGCAACAGTGCTGGCGGAAATCAAGGGTTGTTCGGTAGAAGAGGTTGCCCGGCTGACGACCGAGAATGCATGTAATGTATTCAATCTGCAGCCTGATCGAATGAGGTAAATATGTAATTATGGATTTTCCATCTGGCATATTCCCTACCGGCCTGCTGATCATAGCCAACATCCTGTTTGTCTTGCTGTTGCTGTATGCGCTTGTCACCGCTCCCGTCACTCGCCTGCGTGACAATAATTTTAGCCATCTGGTTTTTGCTTCAACGGTGGCCATTCTGATTCTCTGGAATATCCGCGCTGGCATTTATCCCGCAATACATTTCCATCTGCTGGGAGTAACTACTTTTACGCTGATGGTTGGCTGGCGCTTTGCCATCATTGGTGTCACGCTGGCACTGATCGGAACCACCGCCTATGGCCATGGCGGCTGGGAAACCCTGGGGCTGAATGGCTTGATCATGGGCGTGCTGCCCGCACTGTTTACGCATTGGCTGCTGGAAGTGGCGCAGCGTCGCCTACCACATAATTTTTTCATTTATATTTACATCAATGGGTTTCTTGCCGGAGGGTTGGCAATCTGCGTGAGTGGATTTACCACAGCGGCATTGTTGTGGTCTCTCGACATACATTCCTTCGATTGGCTGGGATATCAGTATCTGGCTTTTTTCCCTTTAATGTTCTTTTCCGAAGCCGTTCTCAATGGCATGATTACCACCATGTTGGTTGCGCTGCGGCCGCAATGGATTCTAAGTTTCGACGATCGACTCTATATCGACGGTAAATAAAATCCCTGACCATGACTGATTCGATACGGCAATATTTGCTGATTACTGGCAATTATTGGGCTTTTACCCTGACCGATGGCGCCCTGAGAATGCTGGTAGTTTTGTATTTCCACGCGCTGGGATACACGCCATTGGAAATCGCGCTTCTGTTTTTGTTCTACGAATTCTTCGGTGTGGTCACTAACCTGATGGGAGGATGGCTGGCAGCGCATATCGGCCTGACAAGGACCATGCAGATCGGCACGCTGTTACAGATAATTGCGTTGCTGTTGTTGACCGTGCCGGACGACATGCTCAGCGTGCCTTATGTAATGGCCGCACAGGCAATGTCCGGTATCGCCAAGGATCTAAACAAGATGAGCGCTAAATCGAGTGTGAAAAGCCTGGTGAGCGCGGGCAGGGATTCGCGGCTGTTTAAATGGGTTGCGGTGCTGACCGGTTCAAAAAATACGCTCAAGGGAGCCGGTTTTTTTCTTGGTGGTTTTTTGCTTGCCACGCTGGGGTTCCGCAATGCGCTGTATGCACAGGCAGGATTACTGGTGCTGGCCTTGTTAATCACGCTCGCGGGCCTTAATACCGAGTTGGGTAAAACCAGGGCAAAGCCGAAATTCTCTCAGCTGTTTTCCAAGAGCAAAGCGATTAACGTGCTGTCCGGAGCGCGTTTCTTCCTGTTTGGCGCGCGCGATATCTGGTTTGTAGTGGCACTGCCGGTGTATCTCAGCAGCCAGTTCGGCTGGGGGCATAGCCTGGTGGGCGGTTTTCTGGCTGCCTGGGTTATAGGTTATGGGTTTGTCCAGGCCAGCGCACCCCGGTTCATTCGTCACTCGCATGAAGGACGTGGACCGGATGCGGTTACGGCGCAATATTGGGTTTTCCTGTTGACCGGCATTCCGGCCGTAATGGCCGTGATGCTGGATCAGGGTGCCAACGCGCAGTGGGTGGTAATCGTCGGGCTGATGATTTTCGGGATACTCTTTGCCATGAATTCGGCCGTGCATTCCTACCTGATTCTGGCTTATTCGGAAGACGACAAGGTTGCGCTGGATGTGGGTTTTTATTACATGGCGAATGCCGGAGGGAGACTGGCAGGAACCGTGATATCGGGGTGGTCTTACCAGTCGTTGGGTCTGGAAGGCTGCTTGTTGTTATCATCGGGATTTCTCGCGGCGAGCTACATGGTCAGTCGTGCCTTACCGCCGCTTTACCGAGATGAGCTAAAAACTGCCCCATGAACAAGCCTGTGCAATCTCCCTGGATTTTCAATGTCGACTTCGAGGATTTCACCGCGAAGGTCATTGAGCGTTCTCAGAGTTCTCCAATACTGGTCGATCTCTGGGCTGACTGGTGTTCACCCTGCCGCGTAATTGCACCGGTGCTGGAACGGATAGTGAACGAATACGATGGCAAACTGCTGTTGGCCAAGGTCGAGGTAGACGAAGGCGAGAACATGAAACTGGCCGGACACTACCAGGCGCGTGGCTTTCCAACCGTGATGCTATTTGAGTCCGGAGAGGTGATTGGGCGCTTCAGCGGCGCCAAGCCAGTTCACTTTATCCGGGAGTTTATTGCCGATCACAGCCAATTTTTGCAAGAAATTGATAAAGCATAAATCTATAACTTATTGTTATTAATAGGCTCAATATTTTTTTACAGCGTCATTTAGTTGGCGCTCGCGTCAAAACCTGTTAGTCTCCAGTGACAACAATATCTTTCATGGGGAGTAAGCCCGCCAGGGTGATCGAAATGCCGCGCATCATCGCAATAACCAGTGGCAAGGGGGGGGTTGGTAAAACCAATCTCAGTGTCAATCTTGCCTCGGCCCTCGCCAGGGCTGGTCAACGGGTTGTTCTCCTGGATGCCGATCTCGGCCTGGCGAATGCCAATATCCTGCTCGACTTCAAGCCGGAACAAACCCTGGAAGACGTGCTCGATGGTACCTGTAATCTCCCCGATATTCTGATTCCTGCCATGGATAACCTGTGGGTGATTCCGGGCAGCTCCGGTATCCAGCGCATGGCGCATGCCGCCCCCGAGGAACTTGCGAAGCTGAGCGAGGCTTTTGCCTCCATGGATCCGTTCGATTACTTCCTCATTGATACATCATCGGGCATTGCGGATAACGTCATCAAACTGGTGCTGGCCGCGCGCGAGACCTTGTTGGTTATGACGCCGGAACCAACGTCGCTGACTGATGGCTATGCCATGTTAAAGCTGCTGAAACAATCGGACTATGCGGGCGATGTCCAGGTGGTCATCAATGCGGCGCGCAGCAAGACGCTGGCGGAAAGGACATTCGACAAGTTTCGTGCCGTGGCCCGTTCCTACCTGCAGCTTGATGTCAGCATGATTGCGCATATTCCCTATGATCCGCGTTTGCCAGAGTCTGTCCGCGAGCAGGTGCCGTTGGTGGTGCAGCACCCTTATGCACCGGCCTCCGGTGCGATCAACAAGCTGGCCGATACGCTCATCACACAAGACAGTATGCATCTGCAGTCCGAGCTGGATAGTTTCTGGCGGCAACTTGCGCCTGTCCCCGCGGACGACCAGGAAACTGTTGCCGAGAGTGCGCCTGTCGAGGAATCGCCAGCCACGCCAGATACGGTGAGTGAAACGCCCGAAACTCGCCGGTCCATGCGTGAGATGGAAGCCTTCATTGAGCGCATGGATTCCAAACTGGATGAACTTTTGAGCAAGATCGATCAGTTAACCGAACAGGTCGCGCAAACGTCAACAGCTCCTACCGTGCCTGAGCCAGTCACACAACCGCAGGTTATCTCGGAGTTCGAGGCCAATCTGCAGCGTCGAGGCCAACAAAGCCGCCGGGGCGGGGTACGACGCAACCTGCGGGCGGCGCCAATAGACCATGTTGAATTGCGTCGTGTTCTGGGACGAATGATTACCAAGGTTCACGAGGATAGCGTTAATGGTCTGGTAAGAGTGGATATGGCGGATAAAAAGATAGCCGATTCCAATGAGCTGCGGCTCAAGCCAGGATTTTATTCAACCGTTAGCCTGATTTTCGAACGCCAGGACCATCCTGATTACCTCGTGGAAGAAGTGCTGGAAACCTGTAATGTCGAGGGTTGTCAGGTGCAGTCAATCGGCTCAGAAAGACGCTACTGGTTAACCTGTGATGGCGATGGTGCGATTTACCTGCGGCCTTCAGATGAAAATAAACTCACTATTGAATTTTATCTGCCCAAGGGCGGCGACACGGAGAGATTATTACAGACCGGTCGTCCAGAGGTGCCGGTGCTCAAACCCGAGAAACGTGCCACGGCCTCGCATGACGAGCATCGGGTTTCAGAACTAACTGCACGGTATCAATCGCTACTGCGGCCAGAAGGCGAGAGCGACGCCGGGGTGAGCTTCTATCGTCTCGAACGTGAACGGCCGCCAGCTGTGGTTTTTGCATTTTCTGAGAGGGAAAAGAAGCAGGAAGCAGACTTTGAATCGGCAGCGGATTTTTGAGGGTAGGGTTGGTTCGGGCTCTGCTGCTATTTCAAAGGATAAAATAGTTGCTGATGAAAAAGGACTGAGTAGTCCGAGAATAATGAGAGTGGGGTAGTTATTTTGTTAACTTTTCCCTGAAGAAAAAATAATTAAAACGGGAGTCTACTGTGAAAAGATCTCAAATAAACATTTTCTGTGTAAGTCTGTTCTTCTCGCCTGTCTCTCAGGCAACTCAGTTAAGTACCAGTTATGACATCCACGTGCTTGGTTTTACGGATTCGGAACATACCCGAGAAACCGATGGTTATCGATATAGTAATTACAACTATCTGAATGAGGCGGGTCAGGTGGCCGGTTATGCCAACCGCTACGGCGCGGGCGGAACTAACTTGGGTGGAAGTGCCTGGTTGTATAACGGCAGCAGCACGGTCAATATTGGATTCACCGATGCCGAGCATACTCGAATTACTGACGGCTATCGCTATAGCTCAACCAGTCAAATGAACGATGTGGGCCAGGTAGCCGGGAGTTCGTATCGCTATGGGGCTGACGGTGCCAGCTTGGGTTTTAGTGCCTGGCTGTACAATGGCATCAGCACGGTCAACATTGGCCTCACCGATGCCGAGCACACTCGAGATACCAATGGTTTCCGGAGTAGCTCTATCAGTGTACTGAACGAAGCCGGCCAGGTGTCCGGTTATTCTAGCCGCCACGGGGCGGGTGGTACCGACCTGGGTTTTAGTGCCTGGTTGTATAACGGCAGCAGCACCGTCAACATCGGCCTCACCGATGCCGAGCATACACGCGTTACCGACGGCTATCGGTATACTGACATCAGACATATGAATGAAGTGGGGCACGTGGCTGGTATTGCCTATCGCTATGGAGTGGGCGGAACTGACCTGGGAAAAAGCGTCTGGCTCTACAACAGCGGCGGTACGGTGAACATTGGTCTGATTGATACGGAGCACACACGTGTTAACGATGGCTATCGTGAAAGTTACATCCGCCAAATGAACGAGGCTGGCCAGGTGGCCGGAGATGCTACTCGTTATGGAGTGGGTGGCGCGTACCAGGGTAAAAGTGCATGGCTCTATAGTGGTGGCACTACGGTAAACATAGGTCTGACTGATCAAGAGCACACTGACGGCTCCGATGGTCTTCGATATAGCAGCATTAGCCAAATGAACGAGGCGGGCCAGGTGGCCGGAACTTCTTATCGCTACTCAACTCGAGGAGGAATTCAAGGCCAAAGCGCCTGGCTATACGGTGGTGGCAGTACCGTAAATATTGGATTGACCGATGCCGAGCACACTAGGATTAGTGATGGCTATCGTAGTAGTTCTATCAACCAAATGAACGAGGCAGGTCAGGTAGCAGGTGACGCAGAACGCTTTGGTGCAAATGGCTGGAGCTTAGGAAAAAGTGCCTGGCTCTACAGCGGGGACAGCACGGTGAGCATTGGCCTGACTGATGCAGAACATACCCGTGACACTGACGGTCTTCAGGCAAACTCTATCAACCGGATGAACGAGGCGGGCCAGGTAACCGGGTATGCTTCCCGCTACGGGGTGGGTGGCAAGTACCTGGGACGAAGCGCCTGGCTTTACAGTGATGGAAGTGCAGTGGAAGTGGGTCTTACAGATGCCGAGCGCACTCGGGACACTGACGGCTACAGGGATAGCACCATCAGTAAATTGAACGAATTGGGCCAAGTGGCCGGTGTTGCAAATCGTTATGGTGCAGGCGGTACCAATCTGGGTCAAAGTGCTTGGTTTTACGACC
>JBFHPZ010000002.1:0-25474 GCA_041592495.1 Gammaproteobacteria bacterium
CAAGCACTACTTAAAATACTATCAGCACAGTTGACGGCTGATTGCGAACACTAAACACAGTTGTGTGGATGGGATAAGGACGTAAACGTGCGACAAACACTGAATGATTAAGCGCAGAGAATTCTGTGGTAAAAATGACGGCACAATCAGGTTTGCGGCCACGCCAGATGACGGGCCGGGATTAAACAGATCAGGCTTTGACTGGTTCGGGATCAGGCATACAAACTCAGCCCCGAATGACCATTGACGTGAATAATGGATTCATGCGCAACACTGCCTTGTTCGTTGCCAGCGGCATCCAGACCAAAACCGCCATTAGCTTTTCCTTCCGCCAGTTGATCCGACGGTTTGCCATTTTGATCGGAATATTGCGATACATCCACATTGGCCAGATTCAGTCCCTGGCTCTCAAACATTTCACGCAAACGTGGCATGGCTACATCAAGAGCTTCTCGCACCGCGGCATGCTGGGTCACGAATGTTACCGAAGCCTTGTCGTCATGCATGGACAGTTTGATTTCCATGGGGCCAAGATGAGCGGGGTTTAATTTTATTTCTGCCGTTTGTAATTTGCCCTGTACCATCAACGCCATTTGATCAGTTAATCCCTGTGCCCATGCGCCATGTTGTTGTACCGGTGCATGAATGCCGGCTGAAAAACCCTGTAATGAGAAAAATCCGCTATCCGCAGTGGGTAGTTGTGCAGCCTGTGTGTACAGGGGTGAAATGCTGGTTGTCACTGGTACCTGTTGATTCATACTGGCGGCCGCCGCCACACTGGCAAACAGTGCATTGAGTTTGCCACCGGCGGTTTGTGTAGCGCCATTTTGCTGTGCGGTTTGCATTTTCATTTCTGGCATGTCGAAATCAACAGCTTCTTCAGACACCTGGGTTTGCGCTGTAGCCTGTTCCTGGCTGATAACCTGTTTAGCCACCGCTACCGAGCCTTGCTGCTGAGCCGGATTGGTTTCGTTGATGGATTTGGCAGCCTGTTGTGAAACATTTACCTTGATCGGCTCCTGTGCCTGCTCCGTTGTTTCAGGCTGGCTCACAAGGCCGGCGACCGCAACAGGCGGCAATTCGTTGCCATCCGGCGGCAGGCTTTGTTCGATGATCTCAGGCTGCGATTCAGCCTGGATGGAACCATCATCAATAACTGTATCGATGATATCGGTCGTCACCAGTTGTAGCGCGTCTGTATCTGTACCTTGACCAGACTCATCGGTACTCTGGCCTGATTCAACCGACTCCGCCTGCAGGCTTTCTTCCGGTGCATCATCCAGGGATACTTCGTCAGTCGATTGATTTTCAACGGTTTTTTTACTGGTAACAGGCTGCTGTTCTTTGGCCGGGGTACGCTGGATTTGCTCATTCAGATGCTTGTCAAAAGAAGCATCTGATTTGGAAGACGGCTGTGAATCAGTTTCAACCTGATCCGAATGGGTCGTAATTTTAGGAGTATTGCCGGCCTGTATCTTGGGCTGTTGCAGCATTTCAATCATGGTCGTACCTTGTTGCCTGTTAATCCTCAGACACAAAGTTGCAATTCACGGGCCAGTTTTAGGAAGGGATTTTAACGGAGGGGTTGCTTCACTGCGCGTTGTGCGTATTCATCCTGCTCTTTTTGCTCCCGGCGATCCTGCTCTTTTTGCTCCTCACTTTGATATTTTTCCACCACCATATTCAGCGCCTTGCTGCGGCCACGACATTTGAGCCATTCATTTTTTCGCTGCTCAACGATCAAGGTGCGTTTCCTGATTTCTATATAAGCCTGATCAATAGTCGTCGTAATTTTTTGCAAAAACACCTGGTAGTCTCGCATGCGCTGAATACTCATGCCCTGCCCATCCAGTTGTCGGGCGTATTCTTCGCGATAGGACAAAAGTTGTTGCAGCTGATTTTCCATATCCGCCAGATCCTGTTGGGCACGGGCAAAAATCTGCACGGCTTTCTGCTCGATAGATTCGGCATGGCGGGCTACGGGTTGCATTCGCTTGGAGCGCATGGTTGGTATAACACCTTAACTTGAGTAATACAGATACTGCCTACACAGCTTCTTTTACAGATTCCTGTTTCACCGACGCCAGCTGCACTAATTGCTGCTGACTGGCCTGCAGATTCACCGATTCATTCATACCCTGTCGCATGAAAGTGGCAATCCTTGACTGCATGGCAATGGCATTATCGATCTGGCTGTTGCTGCCTTTCTGATAGGCGCCCACATTAATCAGATCGCGGTTTTGTTCATACAGTGAGTATAGTTGCTTGATGCGATGACTGGATTGCAGATGCTCCGGTTTGACGACCATCGGCATCACACGGCTGACGGAAGACTCCAGATCAATGGCCGGGTAATGGCCCATATCCGCCAGCTTACGGGACAATACAATATGACCATCGAGAATACCGCGGGCGGCATCGGCAATGGGATCATTGGTATCATCACCTTCGGTTAGTACGGTATAAAAAGCCGTGATCGAACCCTGCCCGGCATTACCATTACCGGCGCGTTCCACCAGCTGCGGGATGCGAGCAAACACCGAAGGTGGATAGCCCTTGGTGGCCGGGGGTTCGGATATCGAAAGACCAATTTCACGTTGTGCCTGGGCAAAACGGGATAAGGAATCCATCAACAGCAAGACATTCTTGCCCTTATCACGAAAATACTCAGCGATGGTGGTGGCCAGCATGGCGCCATGGATGCGCACCAGTGGCGAGGCGTCCGCCGGGGCTGCGACGACCACAGCGCGTTTCAGTCCCTGGGGACCGAGAATATCCTGGACGAATTCCTTCACTTCGCGTCCACGTTCACCGATCAGCCCTACCACGGTGACATCGGCGCTGGTGAACTTGGTCATCATGCCCAGCAAAATACTTTTACCCACACCGGTGCCGGCGAACAGTCCCATGCGTTGGCCACGCCCCACGGTTAACATGGAATTGATCGCACGCACCCCCACATCCAGCGGCTGATGTATAGGCTGCCGTGTGAGCGGGTTAATGATTTTCCCCATCAGCGGCATGGCAGTTTCCGCCTGTAGCGGCCCCTTACCATCCAGGGGGCGACCACGACCATCAATCACCCGGCCCAGAAAGGCTTCACTGATCTTAATTTCACTGGAATGCCCCACCGGGATCACCCGGGCATTGGGCACCAGACCACGGCTGTCGCCCATGGCCATGAGATAGGTTTTATCGCCGGAGAAGCCCACCACTTCAGCTTCGATATGGTGATTGCCAGGGGCGACGATATCGCAACTGGTGCCTACTGCAGTCTGGCAGCCGATGGCTTCCAGGGTCAGACCCACCATGCGGGTCAGGCGACCTTCCACAATGGGTTCCGGCGGTTGCAACTGGTGTTGGCGTTGCAACAGGGCTTTTTTCCAGTTGCTGTTACGCTCAGTCGTTATCATCGTAATGCGGCCGGTTTTCGGTTAGCTGGTCGACAATCTGGCTGACGCGGGTTTCCAGAGTAGCATCGATATGCGAGGTATCCGACTCCACCATGCAGCCACCCTGGGAGATGCTTTTGTCGGCCAGACATTTCCATTCCTGTTTATCCAGATCCATTCCGGATTGTTTAATGAGATCAACATCGGCGGGGTTGAGCTTGACCCTGACATTGCGTGCACTCACCGGCAAAAATTCCAGGGCTTCATGAATAATATTGGTGACCACGGTGGCATCCGTGCTGCACTCTTTTTTTAATAACAGTCGACCTACGGTCAGTGCCAGTTCGGTGAGTTGTTGTTCGACTTCAGCATCGAGTTTCACCAGGGGTTTGTCGAGAAAGCGAAACATATCATCCAGTTTTTTCGCACGGGCCTTGACCTCATCCAGTCCTGCCTTGAAACCTTCCTGGCGACCTTCTTCATAGGCCTGTTTTTGCAGGGCTTCGATTTCTTCGACCGTTTGTGGCCGCATGCCATCGGCAGAGAAGCCCACAATTTCACCGCTAAGCTCCGGTAGAACCCAGTGTTGTACATTCTGATCCTTGGAGGAAATTTTAGACAAATTCCTCGCCTCCACCGCCCAGCATTAAATCGCCGGATTCGGCCAGACGGCGTGCAGTCGCCAGGATTTCTTTCTGCGCTGCCTCGACTTCGCTGAGGCGAACCGGGCCGCGGGCTTCCATGTCTTCACGCAGCATTTCGGATGCACGTTTGGACATGTTCTTGAGAATTTTTTCCTTGATGGCTTCGTCGGCACCTTTTAACGCCAGAGTCAGGGTATCGGAAGAAATTTCCCGCAACAGGGTCTGGATACCACGATCATCAATGTCTTTGAGGTTATCGAAGACGAACATCAGTTCCTGGATGCCATCGGCCATGTCACGGTCATGTTCACCAATGCTTTCCATAATGGTGCTTTCCAGCGAGGCTTCCATGAAGTTAAGGATATTAGCGGCGGTTTTAAGACCGCCCATGGTGGAATGGGTGACATTGGCTGCACCGGAAAACTGTTTTTCCATAATGGCATCCAGCTCCTGCAGGGCCGAAGGCGGAATACCTTCCAGCGCGGCAACCCGCATCATGATGTCGGCACGGGTACGTTCCGGCAACATTTTCACCACTTCGGCGGCATGATCGGGATCGAGATAGGACAATACGATAGCAATAATCTGTGGATGCTCCAGGCGAATCACTTCGGCAACCGAGCGGGCATCCATCCATTTCAGGGATTCCAGTCCCTTGGTACCGCCACCCAGCAGGATGCGGTCCATCATGTTCTTGGCCTTGTCCTCGCCCAGGGCATTAACCATCATGTCCCGGATATATTCGTCTGCGCCTATACCCATACCGGTCTGGTTACTGACTTCGCCAATAAACTCATCCATAACGATGGTCATGGATTGTCGATTTACATTCTGCAAAGACGCCATGGCACCACCCAGTACCTGAACTTCCTTGGGATTAAGGTGCTTCAATACCGCCGCTGCATTATCAGAGCCCATTGCCATGAGCAAGACGGCGGCTTTTTGTACGCCAGAGAGTGCCGGGAGTTTATCTTCTGCCATGGTTTTCTAACCCGAATATTTCGTGAAGATGCCAGACGTGCAAGGGCCGGCATAGCATTGTTCGGATACTGTTTGTACTTTGCTAATATTTTCCATATTTTCTTGCATACCAAAACTTTACAATAAGAATTCAGCGACTTTATGAAATATTCGGGTTATGCCTCGTTACCTATCCAGTCCTTAACCACATTGGCCACCTTGCGCGGGTCCTGGCCCACCATGGCCTTGGCGAATTCCACCTTCTGATCATGATCCGAAGGCAACGCTATACTGCTTTCTTTCTTTTCCAGCCGGGCCATTTCGCCACCTTCTTCATATTCACCTTCCGCGGACGGCAAACGTTTGGCCGGTGGCTGATAATCGGTGAGTTTTTTCACCGTGGGTTTCAGAATCGTGAAAATCAATACCAGAATTATAATACCTGCCAGCAATTGTTTGCCGAGATTACGTATCCAGGGTTGCTCCATAATGGAAGGCTCCGGTAGAGCTTCCTCTATTTCGGCCGGAGTGAAGCTGGCATTGATCACATTAATACGATCGCCCCGTTCCTGATCATAGCCAATACTCTGCTGTACCAGGGTGGTAATACGTTGTATTTCTTCATCCGTCAGCGGCGTGCGTTCTGTGGTGTTGCCTTCGGTGACCACCTTGTCATCCAGCAGCACCGCAACTGTCAGGCGCTTAACCATGCCGGAGTGCTGGCGCTTGTGACGAATGGTGCGATCCAGTTCGAAATTACGCACCGAGTTCCTGCTGCTGTTGGTGGGTCTGGCTACAGCGGTGCCATCTGCACCCACTACACCTGGACCTTCCACCAGAGTGCCACCGGCGGGTGGTTGATTGCTCAGAGCACCGGGTACGCCACCGGCGCTACCCACCAGGGATTCGGTCTCACTGGATTGTTCGCTACGAACCGACTGGCGTTCCGGATTAAAAATTTCTTCAGTACTTTCTTCTTCGGTGAAATCAATTTCCGCACTGACATTCGCCCGCACCTTGCCCATACCCACAATGGGTTCCAGCAAGTGCACAATGCGGGCCGCGTAATCATCTTCCACCTGGCGGTTGTAATCATATTGTTTTGCCGACATGGCCACCTTGCTGTCGCCATCACCCGAAGACAACAAACGACCGCTTTGGTCTATTACCGTCACCTGCCCGGCGGACAAATGGGGAATACTGGAAGCCACCATATGAACAATGGCGTTGACCTGTCCCTGATCAATGGTGCGGCCGCCATACAGACTCAATGTCACCGATGCGGTGGGTGGATCCTGCTTACGCACAAAAACAGATCGTTTGGGAATCGCCAGATGCACGCGTGCGGATTTTACGTTTTGCATGGTGCTGATAGTGCGCGCCAGCTCCGTTTCCATGGCATGGTGATAACGGGCGCTTTCCACAAACTGGCTGGTACCAAAGCTCTGTTCTTCCTGCAGGATTTCAATGCCAATACCAGTGCCCTTGGGCAAACCCTGGGCCGCCATTTTCAGCCTGGCTTCATGTACACGTCCCGGCTCAACCATGACACCGCCGGTGGCGTCATCAAGTTTGTAGGGAATACCGGCCGCCTGTAGTGCGGCGACGACTTCACTGGCATCGCGTGCTTCAAGCCCGCTATAAAGTGATGTGTAACTGGGTTCCCATAACCAGTTAATTACCAGCCCGCCAATAGCAATACTAATGGCCAAACTCACAATCAATCCAATCTGCCGTGTCGGCGGCAAACTGAAAAAACCGGGTTTATGTTCTATTGCTTCTGCCATATTAAAATCTCTATGAGTAGAAAGTTTAAAGTTTAAAGTACGAAGGAAAAACCTCTCCTTTAACCTTTAACCTTTAACCTAAACAGGCATATTCATGATTTCCTGGTAGGCATTCAGTAAACGATTGCGCACCTGGGTCATGGCCTGAAAAGACACGCTGGCCTTTTCCATGGAAATCATCATTTGCGCCACGGAAACACTGGAATCCCCTTTTTCAAACGCTTCCGTCAGCCGTCTGGATTCTGCAGATGTTTCATTTACGGCATCGATGGATTGTTTCAACAAACTGGAGAAATCGGTTTTTTGCGCATCCATATCGGCTTCGGAAACGCCAGCAGGTGTCATCTTGGCCTGCGCTTCCATGACACGCATTTGCGCTAACAGTTGTTGTACATTCATATCGCTCATGTCATTCACCTCGTGTAGGTGCGAATTCATTCGCACATTCCTGTCCGAATAAATTATGCCGAGCATCCTGTTCTATACCCTACGGGCTGCACTCCGTGCATTTAAATTTGCTCCCGGCAAATTTATCGGACCTACAATATATCTAAACTTCGATTCCCACTTCACGCATACGCGCCAGTTTGTAACGCAGGGTGCGCGGGCTTATACCCAATCGCTCCGCCGCATATTTACGGCTACCCTTGCCGGCACGTAATGCTTCCAGAATTAATTGTTGTTCACGATCTTTAAGGTCGCTCACTAATACCGATTCATCTTGTTCCTGAATTGTTGCAACCGACATATCCGCACTAAACATATCAGTCGTTTCAAAATGAATATCACCAGATTCAATACTGTTGCCCGCTTTTAAAATCATGGCGCGCTGCATCACATTATCCAGCTCACGCACATTACCCATCCAGTTATGTGTTACCAGTTTTTGCTGGGCTTCTGCTGTTAGTTCAATCTCTTTGGCACTGTTGTTATATTTTTGTAGCAAGCGCGTTGCGATGGGTACGATGTCCCCTATACGCTGGCGCAAAGGTGGAATGTGCATGGGAAACACACTTAAACGATAAAACAAATCTTCTCGAAAACGACCGGCCACCACTTCTTCTTTTAAATTGCGATTGGTAGTTGCCAACACACGTACATTCAATGGAATGGTTTTGCGAGCACCTAAACGCTCCACTTCTTTTTCCTGCAACACACGCAATAGTTTGGCCTGTAATGAAATATCCATTTCAGAAATTTCATCCAGTAACAATGTGCCGCCCTGGGCTTGTTCAAATTTACCGGCGTGGGATTGATAAGCACCTGTAAACGCACCTTTTTCATAACCGAACAACACCGACTCCAGCATATTCTCCGGAATTGCAGCACAGTTGATTGCAACAAAGGGCCCGGCTGCACGAGTTGATTGATTATGAATGTAACGGGCAAATACTTCCTTGCCCACACCGCTTTCACCACACAGTAAAACCGTGGCTTCGCTTTGCGCGACACGTGCTGCCAACGATTTTAATTGCAGGGTCTTTTCTTCTACCGCAACCAGATCATCTTCTACTTTAATTTCGGAGTTTGCTGGCATCAAACGTTTTACCACCGTGATCAAGTCGTCAGCTTCGAACGGTTTTACCAGATAATCCGTGGCGCCCAGGCGCATGGCATCTACGGCTTTTTCAATGGTGCCATAGGCAGTCATCATTACCACCGGAGTTTGCTGATCCTGATGTCGAATATGCTGCAATAACTCCATGCCATCCATGGGCTGCATTTGCACATCACTGATGATCATCTTGTAAGATGCATCATGCATGCGCGCCAGTGCTGCCCGACCGTGTTCGGCAACTGCAACAGAATAACCTTCGAGTTGCAGGGTATCACTCAGGGCGTCGCGTAAGTTGTCATCATCTTCAACAATTAAAACGTCGGTGTGAGCCATTCAATTTCTCCACAAATTACCCGGCGAGGTTATAGGGGGTTGTCATTTTGCCGCTGGGTAAAAAATGCTCGCCCTGATCGAAAGGCAAACATAAATAAAAAGTACTGCCCTTGCCGGTTTCGGATTTCACCAGCAAGTCGCCCTGATGTGCCTGGGCAATGGAGCGTGCAACCGCAAGTCCAAGTCCGGTACCACCGTCACGGGCGCTATAAAAAGGTTCGAAAATTCTTAACTGTTGTTCTGCTGAAATGCCGGGGCCGTTATCAGCTACTGCAAGAATTAAATAATCTTCCTGCTGATAAACATTGAGTTCGATCATGCAGTCATGACCACAGGCTTCCATGGCGTTTTCCGCAAGATTCATTAACACGCTGACCAGTGCATCTATACTGCCGGTGATATGGGTATTGTGCATGTCGCATTTGATCAGCAATCGTGTATTGTTTTGCAGGATTCGGGGCTCGATGCGTGATTTAAATGCCACCAGTAACTGCGCAATTGAAACAGCGTTTGATGAAAACTCACCACCCTTGGCATACATCAACATGTCGTTGATCAACTTTTGCAAATAACGCAGGCTCGCCAGAATTTTTTCCAGCGCCTTGTGACGAATTTCGGGTTGATGTTCTGCTTTTTGAATTTGCGATGTGTACAACATGGCCGATGCCAGGGGTGTACGTACCTGATGCGCAAGACCGGCTGCCATTTGACCCATGGCGGCCAGTCGTTGTTGACGATTGGCGATGTCCTGTAATTTACGGTTGTGAGTGACATCATTGATTAAAATGATTTCACCTTCGTTGGAATCCAGTTGCTGACGATTGAGACTAATGATGCGGCCATTCTTTAGCACGGCATCCTGCCCTTCCTGGTGTTTTAAATAATCTGTAAATATCTGCTGCCAGTTGCTGCCTTGCAAGGTTTGTTCAAACAGGCTTTCAGCGGCCTTATTCGCGGTGATAATGCAACCTTGCACATCAACCACCACAACGCCGGCGGGTAATGCGGTGAGTAATTTTTCCAGACGTTCGGCGATTTTTTCTTTTTCCGCCAGTTGCTGCAAACGCTCACTGCGGGCGATGGCCAGTTCCCGGGTCAGCTCTGTGGCACGTCGATCCAGTTCCTGATAGGACTGCTGCAACTGGGTCGATAACTGGCTGAAGTGTTCAAACGCGGCCAGCAAGCCCTGGGGGTCGTGCAGGGTTTCAGCAGGTTGTTTGATCAAGCTGGCAGTTGAACTCATGACGTCTTTGTGGCGTTTTATTAATCGTACCAAGACGGCAGCATTTAACGTGCCAGATTTGAATTTTCTTTAATATCAGTAAGTTAAATCAGGAGTGAAGGGAGGAAGTCAAAATATTGGCTGGAGGTTGAATTGTGAATTGGGAATTATCGAGTTTAATGCCCTGTTCTACGTTCACCATTTTTCATTCAATTATTAATGCCGTACTTCTTCAGCTTTTCCACCAAAGTGGTGCGGCGCATTTTCAGTAATTCAGCGGCATGGGCAACTACATTATTGGTTGCATTCAATGCCTGTTGGATCAGCTCGATTTCCATCTGGGCAATATGTTCCTTGAGATCCAGTCCTTCTTCGCCGATAACCGGTAAAGATTGTGCCGTCATCATCGGAGCTGGCGCCACCGCGGTTGCCGCACTCCCCTCGTCCGCCACGAAATCTGCACCGGAGTCATTCTCATCCTCATCGGGATCGGCAAACATCAATGCCGGGTTAAACGGCAGGCTGGCGGCTTTCATGCCCGCTGGCTGGTACTTGGGCGGTAAATGCTTGATATCCACGACACCGCCCGGATAGAGAATACTCAGGCGTTCCGCCAGGTTGGCCAGTTCTCGCACATTGCCCGGCCATTTGTACTGACACAGGGCTTCGACGGCGGATGCGGTCAGGCGCACCGAGCCCCGGTTGTCGCGCTCCAGCTTGTCGATCTGGTCCTGCAATAAATAAGGTACATCTTCCAGGCGTTCACGTAGCGCCGGCACTTCGATGGGGAAAACATTAAGGCGGTAATACAAATCTTCACGGAACTTGCCGTCGTGGATATTGCGTTCCAGATCACGATGAGTGGCTGCCAGAATACGCACATCGGCACTGATGCTCTTGTTACTGCCGACGCGTTCAAAGGTGCGTTCCTGCAAGACACGCAACAGCTTTACCTGCATCGGCAAACTCATATCGCCAATCTCATCCAGGAATAGTGTGCCTTTTTCGGCCAGTTCAAATCGCCCCTGGCGGGAACTGATGGCGCCGGTAAAGGCGCCCTTTTCGTGGCCGAATAATTCACTTTCCAGCAAATCCGCCGGGATAGCACCGCAATTCACCGGTACAAACCCATTCTTGCAACGATTGGATAAGGCATGGATGTTGCGCGCCACGACTTCCTTGCCGGTGCCGGATTCCCCCAGAATCAGAACGCTGGCATCGGTTTTGGCCACCTGTTCGATCATCTTGCGAACATATTGAACCGCCGGGCTGTTACCGCCCAGCTTGGGTACATTACCCACCATGCGGCGACCCGCAACGCCACCGGCATTGTCATTACTATGGAATTCCCGGGCTCGCGCCAAAGCCTCCATCACCGGTTCATAGGTCAGGGGCATTTCGAGATAAGCAATCACACAATCGTAATCCGGCTGGTATTTTTCCAGGTTGTCACGGGCCTGGTTAATGAGTATGACCTGCTGGCGGCTGGCGGCATTTTGTAAATGTTCCAGCGCCTGTTTCTGGGCCTCGGCGGAGCCCAGATTACCCAGCAGAATGGCCATATCACTACGGCCATTGAGCGCCCCATCCAGGCCATCCAGGTTCGGAATGTAAACGGTTTCGTATCCCAGAAACGCCATTAAGGATTTGATTTCATTGAACAACTTGGGGTTCTTATCAACCAGAATAATGGATGGGGATGACGACTCGGTTGTCATATTACACTCGGTTATGATGGCTATAACACCCAAGTAAAGCAGGTATTCGTTAAATGTCAAAAAATCGACTTTTGGTATTTAACTACCAATTTCAGCCACTTATAAAATATTCTTAAAACAGAAATAAAAAAGCAGCATGGAATGCTGCTTTTTTAGGCATTGAAAGGTGAAATGAATTAGCGCTTGCAGCCCTCGTATTGCTGAATCGCCTTGCGATTATTCGTCATACTATGCAGGGCATCACCAATTTCAGCTTTTAATTTTATTCCGGCGGCCATCATTAGCCGGTCTTGTGCCAATATCCGTTTGATACCCTCTGCGATTTTGCTCACTTCATCCCCTGCCGTAATGACGGAAGAATTAAAAAATTTTTCAAGCCGAGTCTGTCGTTCTGCGGCCAGGCTGACAAGCTTTTCCCATTCCTGCTGATCAGAGAACATACGCATGCGTTCAGTCATATCCATGATAGATTGCCACGTCGCCTGACCTGTTGCACTTAATGCCATGAAGTTTTACTCAGCCTTGGGAGCAGTTGATTGACGAACTGTCTGGGGAATAGCAGACCAACCGGATCGAATTTCATTTAACAAGGAAATGACTTCATCCAGGTTCTCGGTTTTATTTTTCACATTAGCAGCCAATAACTGACGCTGCATGTATTCATACAGAGACGACAGGTTCTCAGCTATTTCACCGCCATGCTCCCTATCCAGGGAAGTTTGCAGTCCATCAATGATGGATATTGCGCGACTAATACTTTCACCCTTTTGGGCAATATTATTTTCCTGCATAAAAAACTTTGCACGATTGATACGCTCCAGGGCACCGTCTAACAGCATTTTTACCAGAGTATGTGGATCAGCCGTTTCTATCGCAGCTTTGGTGCCGACCTGTTTGTACTGATTCATCGCAGCTGAGTTATACATAGCGTCTTTCCCATTGTTGTGTTTATCAGAGCTCATTTGTTGTCTATCGCAAATCAAATGCAGCGTTTAAATACGATAAGAATGATTGAGCTAATTCTTACCGGACGTAATTTGTGGCAATGATGCCAATTGTTGCTCTAAATAGTCACCCGTGGCTTGTAACTGTCCCACTAATACATCCATGGCAGCAAACTGGGCTTTGTAGCGTGCCTCTAAAGCGTCTATGCGCTTGTCCAACAAGGTCCGCTGTTCATTAATATCCGTAATCTGTGAATTTAGGCTTTCGGTTTTAGAAGAAAACTGTCCATCAGAAGCCAGAAATTCACTGAGCATTGCATCCAGGCTTCCGGCAATGCCTTTGGTGAAGTTAACAGAGCCACGATTACCTGTAGTTGTTCCGGTGATTTCAAGGCTCAGGCCAGATGCCGCACCAGTGCCGGTGAGAAGTTGACCAGAGCCGGTTGCAGGTTGGCCGCCAATCGTTCCAACGACATCCGTTCCTGCGGTTTCAATCGCGCTGCCAGTAAAACCAAGCGAGGCATTGGTATTCAATATTGAAACAGTGGAATCACTTCCATAACTAAGTGATCGAATTTCAAAATGATCATTAACATACTCAACCCTGACACCAGCTGATACATTTTGCAAATTGGAGGACGCGTTAATACGGTTTTCAATTTCCTGCGCCAGTACTACCATGTCGTTATAGGTGTTATGCGTCAGTGTTAAAGTGCCAGATGAAACACCATCGACATTAACACTGAATGTATCATTGGTACCATCAATGGTGATGGGTGCAGTTATGGTTTGACCTGACAATTGTCCCTGGGTGGCCAGACTGGAAATATTGACAGCATAATTACCTTCCTGGGTCGATATGCTTGAGCCTTTATAACTAACATGACTATCCGTAGTGACACCATTTAAATGGAATAAGCCGGCAACACTTTGCACGTCGTCATCAATAGCGGCTTTTAATGTATCCGAATCCAGCGATAAGGTGCCATCACGATTAGTGGTAATGCCAATGGAACTTAAAGCACTGTATTGACTACCGCTGTTTATCACACCGCCCATTTCCCGGCGTATCTGATTTATTAAATTGCGCGCTGTCGCATCACCCTGAAGAATACCGCTTTCGCCAGTTTCAGCATTATATGCAGTGAGTCCCCTGTATGAAGTCGCAAGCTCGTTATAGGCATTGACGAAGTCAGTAATATTTTTTTCTACTGAACCTGTATCTTTTGAAACATTAACCTTAACCTTTGTACCCGGCTCAGCATCGAGCAAGTTCAGGGTAACACCATGAATAGCACCGGTAACGGTGTTTGATTCACGGGTAATCGTCAGGCCATTGACAGATAATATGGCATCCGATGCTGCCTGTGTTTGTTCAACATTCGTGGCACTGCTATTGAATGCCAGAGCCGATAAACCCGTGGTGTCGATATTATCGGCGGGTGCGCCACCTTCATCCACGGTAATTTGCAGGCTGTTATCCAGGCCCTGCTGATCAGATGTAAGCAACAGACGATAGCCACTACCATCATTCACAATACTTGCGGATACACCGATGTCGGCATTGTTGATGGCATCACGAATGCCTTCGACCGTATTATTGGTATTATCAATGGTAATGGACTGACTCGAACGTTCGGAGTTTTGAGTAAAACCGTTATAGGTATCATCCCCCGCCAGAAAGCTGGTACCTGGATCGTAGTCAGTGGTTCCAAAACTAAAGGTAAGCGTACCCGTACCCACAACATCATCCATGTCGGTGAATGCTATAGATGCCAGCGCGTGTGATTCGGCAAGTGAAGACACTTCAACGGAATAACTACCTGCTTCTGCAATACTGCTGGCAGATGCAGTTAGTACATCCTGATTACTAATGCTGACACTGTTGGGAAGAAAAGTGGATGCGTTTTTGAGTTTGCCCAGGCTTGACTGCAGGGAACTAACCGAACTTTTCAGCGTGCCAAAGGCAGATAACTCTGCCTGTATTTTTGCTTCTTTTAGATTCAGACGATTTTCAGTTGGCGCACGTTCAGCAGCAACGATCTGTTCCAACAGACCATTTAGATCCAATCCAGAACCAATACCTGCAGCACTAATCGTCGCCATTGAAAACCTCTTTCTTTACGGCTCTTCTCAATATGAAATTGAGAAGAGCAAGTAAAGTGCCAATTAAGCAGATGTCTGGAAAATCAGTCCTTTTGTATCATCCAATTGTTCTTTGAGCGCACGTGAAATACGCAACGCCTCTTCGGATGGAATCTGACGAACCAGCTCCTGGGTATCAGCATTCACTACACGTACCACGGTATGGCCACTATCCTCGTCAACACTGAATTGCAAATCCCGGTTGATCACTTGAACATGCTGGTTCAATTGTTCAACAGCTTTTTGCAATTCTTCCGAGCTAACTTCCCGGCTTGACTGCTCGGGCGGCAAATTATTGCCTGCCGCTGCAGACACATTTTGCCGATTGGGGATTTGGCGAGGCTGTGTAGTTGCCGCTACTGACTTACTCAGAACATCCTTACTGGCCTGATTTGTAATGATATCAGTAGACATAGTCACACCTTCTCACAGTTATTATTTTTACTGATCCAAGATATAAAAACGGTCACGAGGTGACCGGGGTAAACCCCGATCACCTTGATCATAACGTTTGTTATTACCATGACCATTTTTACGTGCCTACCTGTCTTACTGTAACAGACTCAGAACCAGCTGTGGCTGAGCATTGGCCTGGGCCAACATTGCCACACCTGCCTGTTGCAGAATCTGTGCACGAGTCAGGTTCGCAGTTTCAGCAGCGAAGTCAGTATCCTGAATTCGGCTACGTGCTGCACTGAAGTTTTCAACCGAAGTATTCAGGTTGGAAATGGTTGATTCAAAGCGGTTTTGAATCGCACCCAGATCCGCGCGGATACCATCGATACGGGCCAGAGCACCGTCAGTAATATCAATCGCGGCATTGGCACCTGCAACCGAGCTGATATCAATGCTGCTAACTGCGTTATTAGCACTGGCCTGCAAGTCGTTAGCATTACCAGAGAACAAGCTGCTGGACACTTCGCCCAGTGAAGAGCTTACACTGAACGTGGTGGATACAGACTTGAATTCAACTGTGCCGCCCACAACTGCTGAGTCACGTGTACCATCGTTGATACCGCCTGCCTGCAGAGTTGTTGCATTACCAGTTGCGCCAGCAAGTGTCATAGATACAGTCTGTCCACCCGCACCTGAATCAGCAACTGAACTATCGAAGTTCAAAATGCTGATATCTTCGCCAGTATCCTGCACCAGGTTAATGGATGTTTTATCCAGGCTCAGAGTAGCAGTAATACCGGTTGAGCTAGTCTTGTCATTAATGGTATTGACCAGTGCTGTCAAATCATTCGCAGATACATTTGCTGAGAAGGATTCGTCATTCATGGTGAATGAAACAACTCCATCCAGGCTTAGATTACCTAAAGTAGCAGTTGTACGACCTGTCGCAGTAACGCCAGTGGAATCAGCAACCTGGTTAATCTGGGCTGCAATGGTCTTGGCATCAGAGTCAGCCAGTACTGCAACTGTTGCTGTTGACTCACCATTAATGGTTAATGTCTGAGCGGCAACATTATTACCGGCAGTAACATCAGAAGATCCATAAGAAGTGGCCGTAGCGGCAACACCAGGTGAACCGATGTTAAGAATACCACCAGCAGCTGCAGTAATGCTTGAAGTGACAGAATAGCCATCAGCTACAGTCAGGTCGATAGCAGCAATTTTAACCGCACTATCGGTTACGGCTTCAGTCAGGGTATTACCTTCGAATACCATTGTAGCGGCGTTGGCAGTACCATCAATAGTGGCGGCAACCAGCGTACCTTCGAGCAAGGTTACGTCATTACCTTCTGTACCTGCGACATCAGTGCCGGCAGCTGAACTGATATTGAAACCTGAGTTACCAGCATCACTACCTGCGTATGCAGACATATCGATAGCTGTACCGTTGATAGCATTAATGACAACACCAGTGCCCGCAGTATTCAACGCTGCAGTAAAGTTGGTTCCGAAGTTGGCATCAGCCTGTAATGCATTTAATAATGCAGTCGCATTGCCCGCCTGGTCACCGCTACCTGTTGCGGTAAATGAAATTCCTGCTGCGGCACCCGCCATGGTGAAGGATACAGTTTCAGCAGCCACATTTACGAAGGTATCAATGGTTACCTCAGCACTTTCATTCACAATGAAGTCCTGAATACCGATATCGGAAGATCCTGAAGCACTTTCACTGGTTATTACTACTTCACCGGAAGTTGCTGTAACAGCAGCTCTGTAACCGGTAGTAGATGCACCGGCATTGATGGCTGCGACAATCTGGTCTTCCAGATTAGCGTAGGTTGCAGTATCACGAGTGAAGGAGATGGCATCTGTATTTGTACCATCAGTTAATGAGAAAGATACCTGATCGTAATTGCCAGTTGCAGTGGATGAAAAATCCAGTGTTGCTGTATTGGTATTTGATACTGCAGCAGTAACACCAGTTAATCCTGACAGTGCGGATACAATCTCAGCGCTGGTATTATCAGTAATAGCCAGTGCGGCAGAGGTTGTATTACCGTTAATATCTGTTGCAGTAATTGTCTGTGCAGTAAGGTTACTAGCCTGTGCTGTTGCAACATCAGTTGATGCAAAGCTTACACCAGCACTTACAATGCTGCCGCTGTTGGTGGCATTGGAAATACCATTAGTAGCGTTATTAGTTGATACCTTGCTGATACCCAGAATATCGGCTGTGGCACCCTGCACATTCACATTAATAGTCTGGTTGGCTTCAGCACCAATCTGGAATGACTGGGCAGTATATGAACCATCCAGCAATTTCAAACCGTTGAATGTAGTGGTATTGGAAATACGATCCAGCTCGGATATGAGCTGATTGACTTCAGACTGCAGACTCAAACGGTCCTGGGCAGAGTTGGTAGAGTTGGCAGATTGAATGGCCAGCTCACGAATACGTTGCAGGATGTTGGTAGATTCTGACAATGCACCTTCAGCGGTTTGCGCCAGTGAGATACCGTCGTTAGCGTTACGGGACGCCTGAGTCAAACCACGAATTTGCGAAGTAAAACGGTTAGAAACCGCCAGACCTGCTGCATCGTCTTTTGCGCTGTTGATACGCAAGCCGGAAGACAAACGCTCCAAAGACGTATTCAGGCTACCCTGTGATTTGTTCAGGTTACGTTGTGCATTCAAGGATGCAATGTTGGTATTAATAACTTGAGGCATGGTTTGTCTCCTGTGCTCCAGCCGCTTTGATTAGACGACTAAAGTGGTTAATTCGACTTTTTGTTAGCGAATCGTTTAATTCGTTCTCAGTGAATTTATCGGCCTGCCTTTGAAATCCTTTAACAAAATAACTAAAAAATTTTATTTTCCGGGAGAAAGACTTATAACTTATTGATACTAATTGATTTTTTGCGATAGACAGCTATTTAAAAACCAGGACAGGCGGTGCCGGGACACACGCTATACAGGTGTATTTTAGCAGTTAACTACGGGGTTTTACCCTGCTCCCACCTGATTGGGTGATGCGTTCAAAGCCAGGGAAAGGCTTATATATCCTGCCTGGAAAAAACAGAAGGTAAAAATATTACGCAGAATAATAGATTCCGGCCAGGGACATGCCGGAAAAATCGTATGGAGCGATTTTAACATGCTCTGCCTGGCCCAAAGGGCGAAGGACAGGAGTCCGTAGTCATGACGATGACAGATGTAGGTCGACAATACTTTGCCGACTGTTTATTGCATGTAGATTCACTGACTAAATTGCTTTGCGTATTTTATAAAAGCATTAATCCTCAGTGCTCTCTGTGCCAATGCGGCCTGAGATTAAATGTATTCAAACAAATTCAGGTTCTGAATGCTCACAAACGTTTTCTGGGCAATTTCCAGTGCCGTGGTCTGGTATGTGAGTTCACTGATGGCTTCAGCCATGTCGACATCTTCTATGCTGGATTTGACACTCTGTAAGTAAATCTTTTTGGCATCGTTATCCTGTGCCTGGCTTTCAATAGAATTAATGCGTCCGCCTATACTGGTTTGTACATTAATCATTTTGTCCATGGTCTGATCAATATTGTTCAATGCGTTGTCAATTTGTTGTGACAACCAGGCTTTGGGTGGTGCTCCTGCCAGATAACTTGCGGAATCGCCGGCAACGGCGGCATCCAGTGTTGTTTGGGTTGTAACGCTGTTACCACTACCGGTGATATTCAATACGGCATCATTCGTGGCCACATCGCTTATATTGTTGATCACCACGCTATTGGCGCTGTCGACTGTACCACCCTGGGTAATAAATTCGATATTGTCTCCGACACGCCGAAAGGTAACACTGGCTCCTGCTGTTGCACCTGGCAAAGTATAGCTGCCATCCGCATTAGCAATGATGCCCGCCTGGGTGGAAATGGTGGTCATCATTTGTGTGGCCACTTCATCATTGGTGGGTGTGGGCGGCGTCACGGAGAAATTGATGATCTGTCCGTCAAAATTTAAATCAAAGGTAACAGTCTCACCGGCACCAAAACCGTTATTGATGTAATCACCCCCGAACTCACCGCGCACTTCGGTCGATGCCGGTGTTTCCAGGCTGGTAATCAAATTATTTAAGGTCGTAAAGATATCCTGATTTCGACTGGCTTCTACTGTAAACACATCACCGTCTAAGGGCTGGCCACTGATTTCAACTTCGATACCGTTAAAGGCAATGACGCCTCCATCAGTATAGGGCTGAGCTGCCAATACCGTGGCACCTGTTGTTTCATTGATAACATCATATTGATATTGTGGTGGCACTGTCGCAGGTATTACTTCTGCAAACTCGATGGAGAAATCCTGGGGCTGATAAAGTGAAGGTGTTACCACTGAGCCGGTTGAAATTCTTCCCGTGCCACCATTGGTGACATTGGCATCGACATTGAATACTCCATTACCGGTACGAATTTGTTGAAAGACTTCAGCCCCGGTGTCATTGGCAATGACCTGTCGATTAGCGCCAATTTGCATTGCCATCTGACCTTCATCACCGTTGTAGAAATAATTACCCGAACCATCGGTGGTGAAAGGCTTTACTCTGGATTGGTAACCTGCAAATAAGTAATCGCCATTTTCATCCTTGGTGTTGGCATAATCCATTAGCTCTTGTAGTCTTTCTTTTATTTCACTGGCAATAGCCCGTTCAGATTGTAAATCATTGGAACCGGTATTCGCTGCCTGAATTGTGAGCTCACGTACTCGCTGAAGCAGGTTTATCGAACTGTCGATGGTTGCTTCTTCAAGATTCAAACGCTGGGTAGCATAATTGGCATTTTCTTCATACTGATCAATTTGCGAAATTGCTTCATTCAGATCGATTACCCGTGATGCTGAAATGGGATCATCCGATGGCACCAGGTTTTTTTTACCACTGGAAACCTGCTCCTGGGTTCGGAGGAGCTGACTCTGTTGCTCCTGCATATTCTTCACGCCCTGCATATGAATATATGAAGTTGAAACGCGCATGACTTATACCGCATCCAGTAATGATTGAAACAATTCTTGTGACGCCTGTATAACGCGTGACAAGGCCTGATAAGCTTGTTGAAAACGAATTAGATCCGCGGCTTCTTCATCCAGATTAACGCCGGATAAACTTTCACGCTCTGCAATGGCCCCATCAAGCAGTGCATGTTCAACATCGGAATTAATTTGCACCTGACGTGTCACGGTGCCGACTTCCGCTGTTAATGCTGCGTAGGATTGTTCTAAAGTGGTCGCACCACCATCCAGTATGCCTGCACTTTGCAGCCCGGCCATCAACAATGCATTTCTATTATCTGTTGCCGCTCCCGTGTTTTCACTCACGCTGAATACATCACCCGGCTGTGGAATGCCGGTTAATTGCACTTGCCATCCGTTTTGTGTCACCTGCATTCCGGATGAATAGGCTACATTGTTTTGCAAGATTGTTCCGCTTGTGCGGTCTACAACATCAAAAGTGCCGGAAGGATTCGCCGGGTCAAAATATATATCTACTGTGCGCAACAGATTGGGGTCGAGGGAATCAATCACCTGGCCAGATGACATTTGGCCATTACCAATATTGCTGACTGATGTTGCAGTTCTTATGGGCGTGGCCGCAGCCACATCATTGGGATCTGTAATATTTCGCTGGAACGAAGTTGCACCAAGACGCGTCGGCCGTAAATAGAATGAATCACCGGTATTGGACACACCGTTTACGTTGATGCTCAACCCATCGACATTGAAAGGTCCTGCACCACTTGCCATGGTAACGTTGTCAGACAATCTGACTACGTTGTAGTTGGCGCCATCATAGGATATAAGATAATCCGAAGTGCTTAGCGCAGAGACATCTGTAATCGAAAAATCAACCTGGGCTGTTCCGATATTATTCTGATTGGCTAACACTGAATTTCGATTGCTTGGCCCGAGGAAACTGGCCGGGCTTGCATTGGTGGCCGTACCTGATGTTAAAGCTGTACTGCTGGAGCCGATTTGTCCCATTTGAATAATCAGATCATCTGCGACACCATCGGTGACATTCGTGATGGTCAGATTATTGCCGCTACCAACAAGACTGGGGCCACCTGCGGTCTGAAATTCGATTTGATCGCCACGTAACCGGAAGGTCATGCTGATGCCGGTGGAAGTACCCGCCAGCGTATAGGTACCATCACCATTATCGGTTACGTTGCCATCGGCATTAATGCCCGATGCTCCAAACAGCAATGCGTTAGCAATGGTTTGATTGGTATCCCCGGCTACAATGGTGTGTGAAACATTGACTGTACGACCATCGAATTGCAGATCAAAACTCACCGTATCGCCAACATCAAAACCGTTGTTCAAATAATCGCCGCCAAATACGCCGGTCAGGTTGCCGGTGCCGACGCTGTTAAAAAAGTTGCTGCCCATGTCGCCGTTAAGATCATAACCTTGTACATGTAGAGCATTGAATGATTCTGCAAGTGCAATGGCTGTCCGGCCCAGGCTATTTTGTGCATCATCCAGCATATTTTCCCTGAAATTCAGCAAGCCGCCGAGTTCACCACCGCTCAGTGAATTTGTAATATTGACCGTACTATTATTGCTCTGCAGGGCGACTTCCATTCGGTCGGGTTGCGAGCTTGATGCACGGGCGACCAGATTAACCGATGTCGAACCCGATACCAGCATTTGGCCGGAACCGACCATCACATTCAATGTGCCATCGTTTTGCTGCACAGTATTCACGGATACTTTTTCCGATAACTGTTTTATCAGCTCATCTCGCTGGTCCAGTAAATCCAGGGGTGGATTGGAAACGCCACTCATGGAGCTGATGGTTTTATTCAACCGCGCCAGTTCAGTGGTGATGGAATTGATTTCTGCTACTTCATAGCGAATACGATCATCCACTTCATTTTCAATATTCTGTAAGTCTTTTGAAATTGAATTGAAACGCTGTTCAAGAATTTCAGCCTCGCCCAGCAAGGTAACGCGAGGCGCACTGGCTGAGGGATCATTGGCGACGTCATTCATGGCATTAAAAAAGCCATCGAGCGCAGATGACAAACCGCTGTTTTCATCAGCGATAAGATTTTCGACACGGCTGGCCAATTCCAGAAACGTATCCAGGCTGGATGTCGATGAGGTAAACGTACGCAATCTCTCGACCACGTACTGATCATAAATGCGTTGTATATTGCTGACGTCCACACCCTGACCAATGAATGAAGACCCTTCTTTTAATGGCAGGCGCGCATCCAGTTCCACGCGCTGTCGCGTGTAAGCATCGTTGCCTACGTTGGCAATATTGTGCGATGTAGTAGCCAGCGCGGTCTGGTAGGAACGCAAACCACTGATCGATGTTGTTAAAATATCAGCCATCTGGCCTCACTCCACCCTTTCACAAACATAAACTGTTATTCGGGCTTTCATGGTTAGGTTAGCGGCGGTTGAGCGCCATTCTTTAATTCAGATAATCGGGTACGTAACAGATCACTGCTACGAATACGTTCAATCTTGTCGGCATAATCAGGGTCTGTGGCATATCCCGCCTGTTGCAGACCTTTTGCATAGGCTTCCGGGTTATAACCCTTCTCCAGCGCCTGCCGATAACGGGGACTGGATTTAATAAAATCGACATAATCAGCAAAGGCTTCACCCACGGAATCATAGGCCCGAAATTGCGCCTGCTCTCGCTGCATGGTGCCGTCGCGAAACTCCAGGGTGGATACACTCACCGTCTGCCCTTGCCAACGCTGATCAGCCTTGATACCGAACAAGGCATAACTGGCCTGGCCATTGTCATTGGCTCGCATATGACGACCCCAACCGGTTTCCAGTGCCGACTGGGCAATTAATACGTCAGCATCAACACCCAGTTCCTCAGATGCGCGCTGGGCATGGGGCCAGAGATCATTCACGAATGCCTGGGGCGATGACCAGGCGGTAAACTCATCATTCAATATTTCCCCCGTCGGGCGATAAGGAATATCCGCCGGCGCCAGGGAGACTTCTGGCTGATAACTCACGAACGGGCGCTGTAAATACGCGTCCAGTTGTTGGGGTGTCGATGGGACTGAGTTGGTATTACCGCCCAGTTGCCGCTCGATCACCGCGGCCAGGCCTATGCCCTTACCCGATGTCACATTCATGCTCACCTGCTTGTCGAACATATCCTGATACATACGTTGCTCATTACTATTGAACAATCCGCCTTCGGGCACGGTATCGCGCAGGCCTTTCAGCATCATTTGCACAAACAGGGTTTCGAACTGCCGCGCCACCTGTTTAATGGCTTCCGGGGACTGTTCGCGGGCTTCACGACGCATGTCGGTGAAACCCTGGAAATCCGTATAGATGGCAGATTTATCTGAAATCATGATCAGATGACTATCAGTTCCGCGGTCAATGAACCGGCCTGTTTCAGGGCCTCCAGAATCGCGACCAGATCGCCGGGTGCGGCACCTACTTTATTAACCGCCTGTACGATTTCATTCAGAGAAACACCGGGGCTGAACACAAACATGCGGCTATCCGGTTGCTCAACATTAATCTGGGAACGGGGTACCACGGCGGTCTGCCCGCCCCTGGAAAACGGCTCAGGCTGGCTGACCAGTTGTTCTTCCGAGATGGTGACGGTCAAGCTGCCATGACTAACCGCTGCCGGTTTCACCCTCACTGTAGAGCTGATCACCACGGTGCCGGTGCGGGAATTCACAATAATTCTTGCCGGTGCGTCGTCCACGTCCACTTCCAGGTTTTCCAGGAAAGAGACGAACTCAACTTTCTGCGTAGTGGTAGGTGGTGTCTGTACCTGGATGGATACCGCATCGATAGCCTCGGCGCTGTCCGGGCCCAGTACTTTGTTAATGGCTTCCACCACCCGCTTGGCGGTGGTGAAATCACTGTTATGCAAATTCAACCGAACCTTTTCCATATTGGCGAAGGGATTGGGCACGGCGCGTTCGACACTGGCGCCGTTGGGGATACGACCCACGCTGGGTACATTCACCGTCACCTTGGAACCATCACTGCCGGAAACACCAAATCCGCCGACGATCAGATTACCCTGGGCCACGGCATAGATCTGGCCATCGGCGCCACGCAGGGGAGTCATGAGCAAGCTGCCGCCGCGCAGGCTCTTGGCATTACCCAATGAAGACACGGTAATGTCGATATTTTGTCCCGGCTTGCTAAACGGCGGTAATTCCGCATGGATGGCAACAGCGGCAACATTCTTCAGCTGCGGATTGGATCCAGACGGCAAGACTATGCCGTATTGCTGCAACATGTTCTTGAAACTCTGGACCGTGAACGGCGTCTGGCTGGTCTGGTCACCGGTGCCATCCAGCCCCACCACCAGGCCATAACCGGTAAGCTGGTTACTGCGCACACCTGCCACAGAGGCTATATCCTTGATGCGCTGGGCCTCGGCTGGGGCCTGCAACACCAGTAGCAGAATCAGGGTTTTAATTAGAAAGCGCCAAAACATTGCTGTTCTCCGGTTTGTTTAACTTTACAATGCAATTCAGGGGCCAAATTATTTTTCGCCTTAAGTGACTTAAATTACATTCAACGCCATCGCCACACTTATAATTTAACAACTCGGATATTCATCAACCTGTTGAGGCCCAATTAAATGAAACGTATTTTATTCCTTGCCATGGCATTAACTGTTACTGCTAACGCTACCTACGCCAACGACAACCAGCAGCGTGTCGATCAAAGTAAGGCGGTGGTTAAAGAATTCATGACTGGATTGAAAGGCGAACTGGAAAAAGCCATGAAAGAAGGCGGCCCGGTGAATGCCATCGGTGTTTGTAATTTAAAAGCCCCGGAAATCGCCAAAGAAATTTCGGACAAACATCAATGGGACGTGGCGCGTACCAGCCTGAAATTGCGCAATCCGGAAAACAAGCCGGATGCATGGGAACTGGCTGTGCTGAAAAAATTCGAAGCACGCAAGGCAGCAGGCGAAGCGGTTGAGCCCATGGCCTATTTTGAAGTAGTGGAAGAAAACAACAAAAAATATTTCCGCTTCATGAAAGCTATTCCCACCGGTGAAGTCTGTTTGAAATGTCACGGCAGTAATCTTGATGCCAAGGTTACAAGTAAGCTGGATGAACTTTATCCGGCTGACCAGGCCAGAGGCTTTAATGCCGGCGACATTCGTGGTGCTTTCACCATCAAGCAACCCATGTAATAAACCCGAAAAAGAAGCCCTGTACATCAGGGCTTCTTTTTATATTTTAATATAGCTATATCCCGCCTTTTGCAGCTGCATAATGCGCAACACACCCGCCTCTTTCAACACCGTCACTCCATTAATAATCTGACTGTTATCAATTTTTTTATTCAGCATGGCATTGGAACAGGCGTTAATTTC
>JBFHPZ010000003.1:0-23470 GCA_041592495.1 Gammaproteobacteria bacterium
GCCGATGACAAGATTCAGCAGTTGTTGGTCAAGGCGGGCATACAATGAAACTTCAAATACCATGCCTGGGTTTGCTGCTTGCGATTGCTTTGAACACACAGGCCCAGCCCTGGGCATTTGACGAGCCACTTACAGTCAGTGCAAACCGTAATGAAAAAACCTTTCATCATCTCGAATCATCCGGGCGACGCAATATCGCGGTTTCAGCAGATACAATTGCGGTGAGCTGGGAAGATGATCGCGATGGCACGCCACGCATTTATCTGGCACGAAAAAACCGGAATGACAAAACATTTTCCAGTGAAATTAAAGTTAGTGGTGATAATGAAGCTTACGAACCGTCTCTGGTTGCGCTGGATAACAATCGCTTTGCGTTAGCCTGGGAAGAGGACGGGCGCATTCATGTGCGTGTGGTTGCGCCGACTGAATTAGGCCCGGTTGTCGTGCTCGGTAAAAATGATGCAACGCAACCCAGTCTGGCTGTTCATGAGCAGCAACTGTTGCTGGTGTATTCACAACGCGATGGTCGTTTTGGTCGTGTGTTTATACAAGCCATGAATATCAATGGCCAGGCATTACATTCAAATCAGGCGTGTGCCGTGGATGCGGAACCGGTGAAGGATGATCAGCTTTATCCCACGATTGTTGCTCTTGCCGATCACACCATTGTCGCCTGGGAGGATCGTCGTCCGGGGCATACCATTATCATGGCTGCGCAGAGTGATAACAAGGCAGCTTGTCGCTTCACACCACCGCAACGCATCAGTGATGATGTGCCTGGCCAGAATGTGACCTTTGGCAAGGGCCATGGTGTGGCGCGTGTAGCACTTGCAAGTTATGGAGCAGACAAGG
Source organism: Gammaproteobacteria bacterium (assembly GCA_041592495.1). Lineage (GTDB taxonomy): Bacteria > Pseudomonadota > Gammaproteobacteria > SZUA-229 > SZUA-229 > JBFHPZ01. The sequence goes on from JBFHPZ010000003.1 coordinate 853, forward strand.
TACTTGCCGCCTGGGCGGACAAGCGCGATTTTCGCGAGGGGTATGATATTTATTCCGCCAACTACCAGCCGGTCAACAAACAGTTGTTCGGTACCAATACCAAGGTGCAGGATAGCTTCGGTGGTGTCGCCCAACAATGGCATGCAACAGTGACAGGAGATGATTCCGGCAGACTGGTTGTGGCCTGGGACGATAAACGTGATGGCGATGCCAATATCATGTTGAGCTGGCAGGAAAACGGCGCATGGAGTGATGACATTGCCGTGCCGGGCGCATCGGGCGCAGGCGAACAGAATCATCCCAGCATTACACTGGATCAGGAAGGTAATCTGCATCTGGCATGGATTGAGCGCACCACGATCGATGGCGCGACACGACTACGTTATATGTTGGGCCGAAGTACTCAATAGACGCTGAGACTGCAATCAACTAATGACTTATTCAGATAAATTTGAAGTCAAAAATCCGGGTGGTTTTAACTGTATTTCAGGTAAGCCTATTCCGTTATTTGTTATTGCCTGCAGGAATGCACATTTGGTCGAGGGCTTCATGTAAACCCTGGGCGACTGATTGATGAACAGTAAACAAATCACAATTCGTATCAAACGTGTGTACGACGCAGCAGAGGATGCGGATGGATTTCGTGTTCTTGTTGACAGATTGTGGCCACGTGGTCTTTCGAAGCAGAGTGCAAAGCTGGATGCCTGGAAAAAGGATGTTGCGCCTTCTACAGAATTACGCCACTGGTATGGACATGATCCAGAAAAATGGTCTGAGTTTAAAAGCCGTTATGCTGCTGAATTGGATGCCAACCCAGAGCCGGTAAAACAAATATTGCAAGAGGTACGGAAGGGGGTTGTGACATTCCTCTTTGGATCAAAAGAATTGCAGCTTAACAATGCCGTGGCCCTGAAAGAATACATCGAGTTTATGTTGCGAGATGAAGTTTTATAAAAACCAGGCGCGTGAGAACGCGCTTTGTTTTTCCAGATAGCAACACCTTTTTTACTTCAATAAAACAAAACCGGCAGACGGTGTTAAAGCCGCTGCCGGTTTGTTCGGTTTGTTTTTTAAGACGGCGTTAAAGTAACGCCGCCCCGGTACTGACCGATCAGTACACGTCGTGCAAGGTGTTGTAAAGGTTGAACTTGCCGGTAGGGGTTATCAGACGCTCGTCCTTGATAACAGACTTCAGTTTGAGCGTTTTGTCATCAACCACTACGATAGCTGATTTCTCGGCCTTGCCGTTCCATACAGAGAACCAGACCTCATCACCCGCCTTGTTATATTCGGGTTGTACAACGCGCTTTGGTCCTTCGCCCAGATCTGCCCAGTCGGCAATTGGCAGCACTTTGTAACCTTTGTCCAGGTGGTTGATGTCGAACACCGCCACTGACTGGCTGATTTTGGCATCGGGGTTCAGTGCTGTATCGACATACAGGTTAGTCGATTTGGGATGTGTCTTTAAAAACAGTGAACCACCGCCCTGGCCGTTAATGGACTCAACCATCTTCCAGGCATGCTGCGGATGTCCTTTCGGATCAGTGCCAATCAGGGCAATGGTCTGGTCACCAAGGTGACCGGTAGCCCACACGGGGCCGTACTTGGGATGTACGAAGTTGGCGCCACGACCCGGATGCGGGATCGCACCAACGTCTACCAGTCCAGCAAGCTTACGCTCCTTGGAATCGATTACAGCGATCTGGTTGGACTTGTTCGCTGCGGACATGAAGTAACGCTGCGTGCTGTCCCAGCCACCATCGTGCAGGAAGCGAGCGGCGCCGATACTGGTTATGTTTAAGTTGTCCAGATCTTCGTAATTGGCCAGCAGAACCTTGCCGGTTTCCTTGACGTTGATAATGAACTCAGGGTTTTCATGTGAAGCCACAATCGCGGCTACACGTGGTTCGGGGTGGTATTCCTGGGTATCAACCGTCATACCGCGGGTGGCCACGATTTTGAGCGGTTTCAGGGTGTCCCCGTCCATAATCACGAACTGCGGTGGCCAGTAAGTGCCGGCAATGGCGTACTTGTCTTCCCAGCCCTTGAACTTGGAGGTTTCAACGGAACGTGCTTCCATACCCACCTTGATAATCGCAACCGTTTTCGGTTCACGCATCCACAGGTCGATCAGGTTAATTTTGGCATCGCGTCCGATTACGTAGAGATAACGACCCGAAGCTGAAATACGTGAGATATGCACGGCATATCCGGTATTGATGGTCATGACAATTTTCTTGGTGTCGCCGTCGATAAGTGCAATTTTGCCATCGTCACGCAGGGTCACCGAGAACAGGTTATCCAGTTTGAGTTTGTTTTCCTGCCGGGTGGGACGTTTCTCCGGTGGAATGATGACCTTCCAGCTATCCTTCATATCCTGCAGGCTGTACTCCGGAGGTTGTGGTGGTTCGTGCATCAGGAAGCGTGCCATCATGTCGACTTCTGCCTCTGACAGAACGCCCGATGTACCCCAGTTGGGCATGCCGCCGGGTGAACCAAAGTTGATGAATACCTTGAGATAATCGATACCACGTTGCAGGGTAATATCGGTGGTTAAGGGTTTTCCTGTGGCGCCTTTGCGCAATACGCCATGACAACCCGCGCAACGCTCAAAATAAATTTTGGTTGCCTTGGTGAATTCGGCATCACTCAACTGCGGCGGTGTTGGACCTCGTTTTACTTCCTCGGCCGGGGTAGCTACCGGCGAACCTTCGTATCGCATTTCCCCTGGTGTTGTCCCAGGGTGCCCTGAACTTTCTGCGGCCACCGATAACGTCGGCACTATCGCTGATACACTCAGCGAGACCAGCGCCGTAACCAGGCTAAGTCGCAATGTTTTTACAATCGTCATCCTATTCCCTCCCGGGTGATTTATAAAATACAAAATTAAAAGAAGAGATTTCTAAACCTTAACAACGGTAGAGGCATTGACACAAATCAAGCCTCATCTGGCAGTATGTTTGTTCTACTTCTTTGTGCGTGGCTCGGAAGTTTTCAATTCTGATTCCGAAACGTTCTGTTTTTCGACTACTTCATTCACTAACATGTTGAGTGTAACGACTTCGCTATGGCTTTGAGACTGCTTATTCCACTTGCGTTGTTGTTTTACCAGTGGCGGACATTTGCGTTTGTTATAAAAGCTAACCTGGCAGTCCAGGCAGTAGTGACATTCGTTAACATTAATTTCGCCAGTTGCCGAAATTGCACGTACTTCGCATTCCTGTTCACAAATGCTACAGGGGTGTCCACATTCTTTGCGCCTGCGCAGCCAGTCAAACAAACGTAGTCGCGCTGGTATAGCGAGTGCTGCTCCCAGCGGGCACAGGTACTTGCAGTAAAATTTCCGATTGACTACCGACACCAGTAACAGTGTCACGGCATAAAACAGATAACTCCATTCGCGCTGGAATCGTAAGGTAAACGCAGTCTTGAACGGTTCGATTTCACTGTAATGTTCAGCAGTTTCCAGCGACTGTAACGAAAGACCGAACAGCATCAGCAGGATGATATATTTCAATGCCCAAAGACGTTCGTGCACGACCAGCGGGAATTCCCACTGGCGTATGTTCAATCGTCGCGCTATCTGGTTAATCAGTTCCTGGGCAGCACCAAACGGGCATAGCCAGCCGCAGTAAACACCACGTCCCCATAGCACCAATAGCAAGGCGACAAAGCCCCATAAAATAAACATCAGCGGATCGACAAGAAAGGTTTGCCATTGAAACTCATGTGTTAACGCTTGAATGAAGGTGAATACATTCAGTACCGATAACTGCGCAAGTGCATACCAGCCAATAAAAACAACAGTGAACACCAGATATGTATCGCGCACATAAGCCAGCAGCACAGGACGACGCACTAACCAGTCCTGGAACAGCAGAATTAATAACAGCAATACCAGCGCGCTGCCTAGAACAGAAATCTGAAAACTTTTCTCTGCCCATGCACTACGCCACAAGGATTTTTCATCCATGGTAGCAGGGGTGATCGATGTGTCTGTTTGTGAAGAAAGGATACCGCGTGATTCAGCGACTAACTGCAGTGCACGGGAAACCGTTGTATTGATGACCATGACAGTAATAGTTGCGCCGCTGATAGCATCGATGGTCTGGTATCCGGGTCTGTTTTCACTTCCAATCTGAATTCGATCACGGGCGTTGATACCACGGTATTGATTGACAAAATGATCGAGCTGATTATCACTTATGCCAATGACCAGAATCGGTTCCTGGTGTTTAACTACACGCACGCCAACGATTGTGCCGTGTGTATCGAAGCCAACCAGTGTCGAGATTGGTTTGCCGGAATAAGCCGGTACCGGCATAACATCCGAGGTAAGAAACACATAACCTAGCAGGTCATGGCGGCCATACACAGCGGCTGCACGTGGCTTGCCTTCAAAAGGTCCAATGTGATCCAGGTAGGGAAAAAAGGATTTGATATGCGGGTAGAGTGATGAATCGGCCGGTTCCGCCGTGGCCGGGTTGAACAGTGATGAAGCGAGTAGAATTACCAGCAACAGCCCAAATAGACAGCAGTATTCACCGTTTCGGTAAACCATAAATCGCTGCCGCATTCTTTAACTCCTTGTTACAGAGTTGTCTTTGTACCGAATTAGTACTTAATATGGCATTGATTTAAGTCAACGCGCCTCTGATGCTATTCCGTTGAGAGCAGGCTTGAGCAGTTGCTGAAACCCTCAAAGTAAAATTGATTAAATATGTGTGTGTGACTGGAAGCAGGTCTGGATAATCATGTATCCGGTTAAACATGACTGGTTATAGCTACCACATCAAATCATCAGGAATCTTGAAATCCGCATAAGGATCATTTTCTTCAACAGTCTGTTGTTCATCCTTAAATAAAATAACTCGTTTTTCATTGCGCTGTTGAATCTTCTCGGCAATCGCTTGCGGCACCAGTTCATAACGCCCTTCGATACGCGCAATACCCAGCTTGCCATTGATGATTTGTTGTTTCATGTCCGCATTCACATAAATATGTTTCACTTTATTATCATGCTGGAAGTTATAGGCGATATCGCACTTCTCATCGCGCTTGATAAAGTGATCTTTAATCAGCTGGTTGATTTCAGCGGAGATGGCTTTCTGGCGTGCCTGTTCTTCTTTCTTTTTGTTTAATTCACGGGCGCGGTTAGCCTGTTCTTCGGCAAGCTTTTGAGCTTTCAGTTTGGCCTCATCGACAGCAGGGGCTTTTTTAGAAGGCTTTTGCTTCTGCTTGTGCTGTTTGTTCTTGTCCCGCTGGGCTTTTTTGACCTGTTGCTGGTTTACCAGGCCGGCTTTGAGGAATTGTTCCTGAAACGGGTTGCTCATGCTGTCTTACTCGTGAATTTGTACGGTGTAAATTTTAGGGGCGCACCTTAGCGTATTTTGCTATTCAAGCCAAATGATAGATTAACAAATCAGACGCCTGGCATGGGTAAACCGGCAAAGCTTGCTTACAGGACGTACAACAGCACCGAGAAGTAATGGCTCACACTGCCTGCCAGTACAAACAAATGCCAGATGCCGTGGAAGTGTTTTACTTTTTTATCGAATACATAAAACACAATACCCACGGTATAAAACAGGCCGCCGGCCAGTAGCCACCAGAATCCCGCCATGGGTAAGGCTGCCAGTAATGGCTTGAGAGCGACCAGACATATCCAGCCCATGACCAGGTAAATAATGATGGGCAGGATGCGTTTCTTTTGCGGGATGAACTCCAGAATCATGCCGATTAAGGCCAGTCCCCATACCGAACCGAAGATCGACCAGCCCCAGGGGCCATTAAGTGTGACCAGGGTGAAGGGTGTGTAGGTGCCGGCTATTAACATGTAGATGGCAAGATGATCGAGACGGCGAAAAACCAGTTTAGCGTTACCTCTCAGGCTGTGATAGAGCACGGAGAACAGGTAAAGCAGGAACAGGGTGGCGCCATAAATACTGAAGCTGACAATTTTCCATGGATCACCCTGCAGGGATGCAAACACCACCAGCACAGCGCAGCCGGCGATGGCGGCGACTGCACCGATCAGGTGGGTAATGCTATTGAAGCGTTCGCCTTCATACATAAGAAGTTATCCTGGTTAATGGTTTTGTCGCAGTGGCGTGACGACTATAATAACTTAGCTGCATTTATTGCGATCAACTGGATCAAGTTTTTCATATTTTTATGGCCCGAACCACTCTCGATACCTGGGATGCGAATTTCTTTCATAAATCCCCCATGTTTCAAGCCCTGCTGCCGTTTTCCAGGGAATTTGAGCAGTTCTCTGTATGGCCTGAGCTGAGTGACCTGAAAACCTTATTCTCGTTGCATGGCATGGATATGACACCGGTAGCACAGGCGGAAAAGCCAGCCTGTTTTGAAGATTATTACGAGCCGCGTATTTTTCTTAAAAGAGAATTGCAAACTCGCCGTGAGAACTGGCACGATTTGTTTAACGCGCTGGTGTGGTTACGCTTTCCGCAGGCCAAATCCGAACTCAATAAACTACATTATCAAACCGCTGTTCAACGACAAGCAAAAACCAATCGCAGCCCGCAGGAGAATGCCATTACCCTGTTCGATGAATCCGGCATCATAGTCATCAGTGATAATGCCGCCTTGTTACAATTAATTCGTGAACATCAATGGCGGCAATTGTTTGTGCAACATCGTGAGGATTTTGCAAACCATATTCGCTGCATTGTGTTTGGCCATGCCCTGTATGAAAAAGCCTTATCGCCTTATATTGGTATGACCGCCCAGGCATTGTTGATCCAGTCCGATGAATTGTTGTCGGCTGACATCAGCCTGGTAGATGAACATATTGCGCATCAATGGCAGCAACACAATATTAATTCACCCAAATGTTTGTCACCCTTACCAGTGCTGGGTATTCCCGGCTGGTATGCAGATAACGAGCAGGAAATATTTTATGACAACAAGGATTATTTCAGGGATAAACGCAAATAGCGGTAACATTGAATTATGTGGTTTGGTAAATCAATGATGCCAGGTTTATGGCTCAGGCGATTGAGTATGCACATACAGAGTTATCATTATGGAATATAAAAATTTGCCAGACATGAACGGCTGGTCCACTTTGCGCGCTGTGGTTGAATATGGTGGCGTTGCTGCAGCAGCAAAAAAACTGCATATTGGACAGCCAGCGGTTACCAAACGTATCAAGGCGCTGGATGATACCTATGGTTTGAAAATGATGGAGAAGGTGGGTGGGCGTTTACGCTTAACGCCCGCCGGCGAGAAAGTGTATTTACTCGCCGTTCAAACCCTGGATAGGCAGCTGGCACTGTATGAAGAGTTACAGAATATGGCCAGGGGACAGAATTCCATGCGCCTAGAAGTGACGTTTTCCATTGGCGAACATTTATTGCCGGAACTGTTGCTCCACTTTTCTGAAAAATACCCTGAATATAAAGTCGATACGCGTATGGTTTACAGTCGTTCCATCCAGGCACATCTAGCCACTGGTATTACGGATCTGGCGTTGATGGAAAGTGCACCGGATCATCCCGACATACTGGTACAACGATGGGCGGATGATGAGCTCTGGCTGGTGTGTGGTTCCAAACATAAACTAGCCGGTACAGACTTGTTGCCGCTGGAAAATCTGACAGAGCTTAGTTATGTATTGCGTGAGAAAAGTTCATCAAGCCGTGAGGCGCTGGATACGGCGCTGCACAATATTGGTTTCCATGATTTGAAAATCGCTATGGAAGTGGGTTCGTCGGACACCATCGTTGAAATGCTGTCCCGTGGTCAGCACGTCAGTTTCTTGCCGCGATTTGCAGTAGAGGCGATTGTAAAAAAAGGGCAGCTGTTTCATATCAAGGTGACCGGTTTCCGCATTATGCGTACCCTGTGGATTGCACGTAATCGTTCCAACCTGGATCATCCGGTGGCGGATTCATTTATTGAAATTTTACGGCAATTGCCAGTGGGTATTCAGAACCCATTGTAAACCAGTAAGTTATTCCATACTTTTAATGCATTTATAAACAATTTTTTAAATTGCTTTTTGATCCGATATTGCTTTAAGCTTTTAAAGCTCTGATAGAGCTTTAAATTTATATTGATTAACTACGGTGGACTTATGAATCAGACATTCAAGAAAATCACAACTGCAGTTTTAGTGTCTGCAGCCCTGTCAACCTCTGCATTGGCTGAAGATGTTGTCACTGCCAAAATTATCGGTGTAGATCTGGCAAAGGATATCGTTGTCACAACGCTTAAGGAATGCCGTAAAATGGGTTATCAGGTAGCCGCAGTTGTGGTCGATCGCGGTGGAAATATGAAAGCCGCCTTGCGTGATGATTTTGCCGCGCGTTTCACATTGCAGATTGCTGAAGAAAAAGCCAATATGTCAATCATGTCCGGCATTAATTCCGGTGAGTTCCTGAAAGAGCGTCAGGACATTCGTCCAGAACTGAATCATGTCGATGGCATCATTGTCATGCGGGGTGGCGTAATTATTACCTCTGGAGGTAATCGCATAGGCGCCCTGGGGGTAAGCGGCGCACCCGGTGGCGAACTGGATGAAGCCTGCGCACTCAAGGCATTAAAGGCATTTGAAGAACGACTGGAGTTTGCCGAATAAGTTGTAATAATTCCGGGATGTTCGGTTAAGGAAGCTCTGATTAATTCAGGGCTTTCTTAACGAAAGTGTCATACCAGGCTGATATCTTGCCTGGTATGACTCGTATCCCCATTTCATTTCTTATCGCACTATTACTTATTGCACTGGCCTGGGTATGGCCAAAGCTATCACACGACACTTCTACAAATTCCAGCTACGATACTGAACAGCATCATCAACAGGAACCTGTTGCATCAAGATAAATTTATTTTGATGAAGCGGTATTTTCCTGGCGCAGAGTAATGTTGACGCGTAAACCGCCCAGATCAGGTGATTGATCAAAACTTAATTCACCTTCATACAGTTTGACAATGTCCTTAACAATGGCAAGGCCCAGACCATGACCCGGCATGGATTCATCCAGTCGAACACCCCGTTGCGTCAATATCTGTAGTTGTTCTGTGCTGCAACCCGGGCCGTCATCTGCAACAATGATATGAATATCTTTGTCCAGATTTATCGAATACGTTACTTTGTTGTTTGCCCATTTGCAGGCGTTATCCAGCAGGTTGCCCAGCAACTCGAGCATGTCATCACGATCGGTGTCGCCCAGGGCAGTGGAAGGATAAGCATGCTGGATTTGCAAAGACTTGTGCGGATATAAGCGCAGCAATAATTTTTCCAGTGAAGGTAATTCCTGCTGCGGATAAAAATATTGTCCCGAGCCACCGGAACCGGCGAGGCGTGCCCGTTTTAATTCATGATCAATATGCTGTTGCAGGATTTTTGTGTGCTGGAGTAATTCATTACGTATGTCAGGAAACTGTTTAAGCACATCGTTATCACAAAGTTGGGTAATCAGGTTTAACGGCCCTTTCAATGCATGGGCCAGATTGCCCAGGGCATTACGTGAACGTTGCAGGCGTTGATCCATCAAGGAGATCAAACGATTTACTTCACTAACCAAAGGCTGCACTTCAATCGGTGCATCTTTTACCAATTGCCGTATTGAGCCTTGCTCGAGCTGGTGTAGTTCGTTACTGATAGTATCCAGGGTTTTAAATGATCGCCTGACAATATAGCGTTGCGCAGCAAGTAAAATCCCGAGGAATAAAATAGAAATGCCAATAAAGATGCTGCTATAAAAAAATAATTGTTGGCGTAAAGGTGTCAGATCTTCGGCCATAGCAATGGTTATATTCTTGTCGAATTTGCTATATCCGCCACTCCAGATCAGTAATGCCTGGTTTGAAGGGCCGTGGATATGCCATTGTTGTTGTTCTCCTGGATTGATCTGTTTGATTTCAAGAGAGCTGTCCCAGAGGGAACGAGAACGTAAGGGCGCTTGATCTTTTGTAACGATAATGTAGTAATGCCCTGAATAGGGTTGATAGTAGATACCACTATCCTGTGTATGTTTGATGAGTAACTTGCCTTTATTGTCGATAGTGAGTGATGCCAGTATAGATTCTGCATCGTGCTGTAGTCTCGAGCTGATAAAGCGGTCGGTTAGTTGTTGCACAGTAATGAACAGCAACCAGCCCAGTACCAGCATTAACAATAATATGCTCAGGCTCAGGCTGAATTGCAGTTTGCGTTCAATGGAATTCATGTACTGGCTTCTACAAACACATAGCCCTGACCACGGCGTGTTTCAATGTAGTCTTTACCGATTTTCTGGCGCAGACGTTTAACATGGGCTTCAATCACATTGCTGTCGTGATCTGCATCCCATTCATAAACGTGTTCAGTTAATTGTTGTTTGGATAATACTTTGCCGGGGTGGGCCATGAAATAATGCAGCAGTCGATACTCGGTTCCGGTAAGGGGTAATGTTTCGCCGGAAGCCAGTGTGACCTGTTGGCGCTCCTCATCCAGTAGTATGCCGGCAACCTGAAGTGACTGGCCGGGGCGATCCTGACTGCGACGTAACAAGGCGTCCAGTCGCGCCAGCAATTCTTCCAGATGAAACGGTTTGCCAAGATAATCATCCGCGCCGGCTTTGAGGCCATCGACACGTTCATGCCAGGCATCCCTTGCCGTTAATATGATCACCGGCGTTTTAATGTTCTGGCTGCGCCAGTTGGCTAGCACTTCCAGGCCGGGACGTTCAGGTAATCCGAGATCCAGGATTACGGCATCGTAACCGCCTTCCTTGCCCTGAAATTCAGCGTCGATGCCATTGTCCACCAGGTCAATAGTATAACCGGCACGTTTCAGATCCTGTTTCAGGCGTGGTCCCAGCGTTTGATCATCTTCTGCCAGTAACAGTCGCATTATTTCTTTTTACCATGCATCGGTTTGCCGGTTCGAGCATCGTATTTCAGTTCCCTTACCTTGCCTCTGTCATCGAGAATTTCCAGTTCATAAATATACTGGCCATGTTTCTCTTCCAGCTCGGCTTCCAGTAAGCGCCAGTTACGACCTTCAAACACAGTTTGCAGTAATTGTTCCAGCGATAAAATTTCACCCGACTCAACCAGATCCTTTGCACGTACATGATCGTCATCGGCCCAGCTATTGAATGGCAGGGCAAATGAAAATAGTAAGGCAAGTGCGTACATCAAGTTTTTCATAAGCTGATTATTGCATAGTTGAGGCTGTCAGGTTTGTGCTGGGGATCAATACATCCTGTTCATTGTAATAGCCCTGGGCGGCATGGCGGTGACAGTTATTGCAATTACTGAAACTGCCGGTTGCCAGGTTGGCTTTAACGAGTTGATCAGGAATGCCATGATGTTTGCGCTTAAAGTATAGTGTGTCTGTTATACGAATGGGGCTGTCGGCTGACTCAATTGATGCATTGAGATGTTGTGAGCGCAGATAATCGCTTTTATCTGCACTATGGGCGACCAGATATTCCAGTATGGTTTGTTGTAACTCCGCTCCCAGCTCTGCGCTATCGCCAAAATGATTTTCCAGGTCACTCATGATTTTCTGCCATGAACGCTCCGGCAGTAAACCCGGCTGAAATGCAAAATGACAACTGCCGCATTCTTCCTGATAGCGCGGGTTGGCTGCCGGCGCAAAATCCAGTTGTGTTTGTTGCAGCCAGCCCAGGTTTTCAGTTTCTACAGCTGCAGTTTCCCTGAAGGTGCTGCTTTGCAAAAATGGATGAACGATAAATGGAATCGCCGGCAACAGCACTAACAGCCACAAGAGTTTTTCCGGATTTAGTTTCATGTTTACTGACTCATCATAAAGCTCAGAAAATCACCTTTTTCCTGCGCGCTGCATTCACGTCCCATTGTCCATTTACAGTTACGACCAAACCATTTTTCAATTTTGGCGGCATCCGTCAATCGTTCTGGATTGATCGCGGGGGACATGGCTTCAATGGGTTTGCCGGTCTTTATGTGTTTTCCAGGCTGACGGATATCACTCGTGTGACAACTGCTGCAGGCACGTGGTTTACTTCCATCTGCCTGTGCGAATTCCTTAGTCCACATGGTTTTTCCGGCTGTACCATCAAATGTTTTTGCGCCTTCATTTTGATAAGTCTGAAGACGTTCATCCACCACATTGCCGGCCATGCTAATTGCCGGTGTTAGGGCCAATAGTGTTAATGCAATCAAATGTGTTTTCATGTTGTTTAGTCCTCCCAACGGCCATAGCCTGGAATGTTAACTTCGTGTTCATCGAATGATGCGTCTGCAGCTCGGGTATGGCAGGCATCGCAACGACTGAATGACCCAATCTTTGGATTGTTTTTAACAACCCTCAGTGGAATTTCATCATGTTTTCTTTTGAAGTAAGGGGTTTCGGTAATGCGTATTACCGTTGTTTTTGCATTGCTACCCTGGAGCATTTTTTCGGGCAACCTGGCACTCACCCGACCAGCTGCATTATTCAGTAAATAATTGCGGATGCTTTTGACTTCAGCCGCCGGTAATTCGGCATTTTCACCAAAATGATCCGACAGGTTAGCCATTACCTGTTCCCATGATGCCGCTGGAAGCAAACCGGGTTGATAGGCAAAATGACAGGCGCCACATTCATTCAAATATTTTTTATCATCTGCCTTGCTCAGATAAGATTTAGGTGTGCCTTTCCATTGCTGGAGAAAGTAACTGTCATCATCGGCCATGGCTGTACCGGTTGAGGCCAGTGCCAGGGATACAAGTAACACGGTTCTGGATTTGATATTCATAATTAACCTCGTTAAAAAAACTATTCGACTGCTTTTTTACCCGTGAACATGGCGCGTATCAGGTTTTCACCATGTTGCAGGCTTGCGGATACAACACCGGCGACATGGAGTACCACCAGGAACAGGGTCAAGTTGGCAAAGAATTCATGGAGTTCCTCAAAGGCATCGCTGACCACTTCCGGCATGCCCATCATCAAGCCCGCTAAGGGGCCGGCGAGTTCCTTGCCGCCATAGGTGACAAGGCCGGTAACAACGGTGATGATCAGTGAAACGAGTAGCGCAATGACCATGGCGCCGCCTGCCGGGTTGTGTCCCAGGTAGCGATGGGCACGGAAGTGCACGATGTCCTTAAGGTATTGCTTGATTTCGCCGGGTTTGCGGACGAAGTCGCTGAAACGAGCGTGTTTGCTGCCTATCAAACCCCAGATGATTCGAAACAGGATGAGCCCGCCAATGGTGTATCCGGCAAAGGTATGTACACCCATCCAGTGATCTTCGGTGATGTAGGCGAGGAAGAAACTGGTCACCAGTGTCCAGTGGAACAGGCGTACCGGTAAATCCCAGACCTTGATTTCATTGTCGTTGTGCATAAGCTTTCTCCTGTTTGTGGGAGAAAGCCTAACAAGTCAACATGAAATCAAACTGAAAATTGAAACTGAAAAAACATTTTTTTGAACCACAGAGGACACAGAGGACACAGAGGGATAATGAAGGTTTTATGGGTGATATTGGGCATAATTGAGATGAATAGTATGTTGTTATATTCGTCTTATTTTTTGATTTAAAAGCTATATTATTTCTTCATAAACTCAGGAAGCGCGTCACGCATTTCTATGAATAAGCATTCACAAATACCTCTGTGTTCTCTGTGTCCTCTGTGGTTCAATCTTTTAAATTGTCTGGTGAATCTATTTGCGTTTTTCCAGCGTATTCAATTCGATATTCAATGCATTCACCGAAATCATGATTTCCTGGATGGAAAACGCCAGCGAAGCCAGCATGAGTAACAGGCTGGTGCCGAAAATGATCTTGCCCAGTAATATTTTTCCGGCAAACAGGGCAAACATGCAAAGCACGCATAGAAAAATACTGGCTACGCCCAGGGCCTGCATGTTGCGAATTAAATATGCGCGTTTACGCAGGTTGTTTATTTGTTCCACCAGGGTTTCATTTGGATTCAGTTTGTACTCCGAATGCAGGGAGCGTATGCGGGTGCTAAGCGCATTAAATCGATTGGTGAATGCAACCAAAAGCAAAGAGATTGCAGGAAATAATAATGCGGGTGTTGTGAGTGTAATATCCATAATGTCTTGTGATGAATTAATTGTATGTGTTTGATAGATAGCTCAGCATTATTCGGTATATTCACTAATCATTTTACAGAAATGTGCAAATCGTTCTTCACTGATGATGCCGTCGGTTAATGCCTGCTGAATGGAACAATCCGGTTCGCTATGGTGCGCACAATCAGAAAATTTACAGTGACCAATAAACGGTCTGAGTTCCTTGAATCCGTAGAGTATATCCTGCGCGGATGTATTCCATAACCCAAAATCACGTACACCAGGCGAATCGATGAGTCTGCCGCCACAGGGCATGGTGTACAGTGTGGAATGGGTGGTGGTGTGTGTGCCTTCGCCGCTCGCTACGGATAGTTCACCAATACGAATATCCTGATCGGGTAAGAGTTGCTGGATTAGGGATGACTTACCAACGCCGGATAATCCGACCATGATGCTGGTTTTTTCCCTGAGTGCAGCATAGAGTTCATCGAAACCATGATCGATGATATTACTGGCGCGGATGACCTGATAGCCAATATCTGAATACATGGTTTCAATATGTTGCACGGCTGGTTCATTATCGTTATTCAGTAAATCAATTTTGTTAATCAGAATGATGGGGGTCGCCGGAAGATTTTCCGCCGCTACCAGGTAACGATCAATTAAATAACTGTTAGGTTCAGGTAACACGGAAGAGACGATAACGATCTGGTCAATGTTGGCGGCCATGGGTTTGAGTTTGCCGCCAAAGCCAGGCTTTTGTAACAGGGATGCGCGAGGTTGTACGGCAACGATGACGCCTTCATTGTTAACGGCACGTTGCCAGATAACACGATCGCCACAAACAATGGCACCCAGGTTCTGCCGGGCAACACAACGCACCAGTGCATTGTTGCTGTCTTCAATAATCAGGGATTGGCCGAAGTTGGTGATGACCTGGCCCGTTTCTTCCGGGCCAAGTCCGATGGTTTCCAGTTGTTGTTCCTGGTTTAGATTTTTTTCGCTGGCTCTGTCACGTCGCTTTTGCTGGATGTTTTCGATCCGTCGTTTTTGTTGTTCTGAAATGCGACGCTTCGGCATAGCCTAGAATTTGTAGAATTTCTGATTCAGGTACTCAACAACAGAGCCGGTTTGGGCAGGTGTCCAGTCTGCCTTGGCAGCACCTTTCATGCAAAATTCAACCTGGCCGGATAAGGCCTGTAAAGAGTTAACACGACGATCTTCTCGAGTGTAAACCTTGGTGTCATGACAGGACATGCATTTATCGTCATGCAGCTGTTTGGCATGGGCGAGGGGTGCATCGTCGGCAGCAAAAACAGCAGAAGATAAACTGAGTGCAAATATCATATACAAGGTTTTCATTTTGTATTCCTCATTGACTATTCAGGTGCGCAATGCGTACCGGTGCCGGGGGGTGACTGTCGTAAAACGCAGAGTATAAAGGGTCCGGTGTTAGCGTGCTCGCATTTTCCTTATACATGTTGACCAAAGCCTTGATCAGGTTACTGGCATCTGCCTGTTCGGCGGCAAAGCTGTCGGCTTCGAATTCATTCTTGCGTGAGAACATGCTCATCAGCGGATGCAGCAGGAAGGTAAACACCGGTACCACCATGGAGAACAGGAGCAGTGCCATATAGGTGGATGGCGTACTGACACCCAGTGTGGTGTAAAACCATTCATTTTTCATGATCCAGGCCAGAACCCATAAACCCACCAGGGTCGTCGTCATGGTCAGTAACATGCCTTTCAAAATGTGTTTACGTTTGAAATGACCCAGCTCATGAGCCAGTACCGCTTCCAGTTCATCGTTATCCAGTGAATTCAGCAGGGTATCGAAAAACACAATGCGTTTGTTTTTGCCAAAGCCGGCAAAATAGGCATTGCCATGGCTTGAACGTTTGGAGCCGTCGATCACAAAAATACCTTTGCTGTTGAATCCGCAACGTTGTAACAGGCTATTGATGCGATCAAGCGTTTCACCTTCTTCCAGGGGTGTGAACTTGTTAAAGATGGGCGCAATCCAGGTGGGGTAGGCCCATGCCAGAAACAGGCTGAAACCGGTCCAGACCACCCAGGCATAAAGCCACCATAATTCACCGGATTTTTCCATGAGCCAGAGTACAACCCAGATCAACGGCATGCCGAGTAATAATGCCAGCAACATGCCTTTGAAAATGTCGATGACAAAAGTTTTGGCCGTGGTGCGATTAAATCCGTAACCTTCTTCGATAACAAAGGTGCTGTAGATGGAGAAGGGCAGGTCCAGCAAGGAGGCAATCAGCATCAGGCTCATAATAACGGCAATGCCGGTATATACCGGATCCATTTCCAGCTGGCGCCAGTTCTGATCGAGCAGTTCGAGACCGCCACCAAATGTCCATGCCAGTAGCAACACTGCATCATAGATCAGGGGCCAGCGACCAAAGCGAACCTTGGTGGTGGTGTAATCGGCTGCTTTCTGGTGATCTTCGAGGGAAATTTTTTCACGAAAGGCTTCGGGGACAACATCGCGATGTTGCTGGATATGGGAAATATGTCTATGTGCCAGCCAGAATTTGATCAGCAATGAGAGCGCGAAAAAGGCCAGAAACAAAAGCCCGAAACTATGCATGAAAACCTCGTACATATTGAAATGAAAACCATTATCGCTTTTCTGGGTAAAATGTTCTACCTTGTAAACAGTATTAAAATTATGACGAAACGGGAGACCGCATGGCTGAAGCGACACAAGCTGATATTAACAATCTGATATGGATTGATCTGGAAATGACCGGTCTGGATCCGCAAAAAGACGTGATTATTGAAATTGCCACCATTGTGACAGACAAAAACCTGAATATTCTGGCGGAAGGCCCGGTGATGGCGATTCATCAAAGCGATGAAGTTCTGAATGCCATGGATGCCTGGTGTGTGAATCAGCATGGTAAATCGGGTCTTACCCAGCGCGTCAAAGATAGCAAGATTTCAGCAGCCGAAGCCGAAAAACAAACCATAGCTTTTTTGGAAAAATATATTCCCAAGGGCAAGTCACCCATGTGCGGTAACAGCATTTGTCAGGACCGACGTTTTCTGGCGAATTACATGCCAGATCTGGAAGCCTGGTTTCATTATCGCAACCTGGATGTCAGTACGATTAAAGAACTGACGCGTCGCTGGGCACCGGATATTTATGGCGGCTTTAATAAAGAATCATCGCATCTGGCGCTGAATGATATTAAAGATTCGATTGCAGAGCTGGTGTATTACCGCGAGCATGTGTTGAAGATTTGAGTTTTTGTCGCAAAGACGCAAAGGTCGCGAAGTTTTTTGTAGTTGGTAATTGCGCGATGTTGATAAAAAAATAGCGAGTAAATACAAACGAATACCGCTTTTACAATAACTGAAACTTTGCGTCTTCGCGTCTATATCAAGTCTCCACCGGCGTGTCGGGACGGTTACCCCACTCCGACCAGGAGCCCGGATAGCCGCGTACTTTTTCATAACCCAGATGTTTCAGCATAACGTAAGACAGTGCGGAACGATGATGGGTCTGACAATAAACAATAATTTCCTTATCCGGGGTTAATTCAAGCTCATTGAGTTTTGATTTGATTTTTTCATCCGGCAATAACCGATAATTATTTTCACGGTCCATGCCATCAGTCCATTCAAAATGTCTGGCGCCGGGGATGCGTCCGGGGCGTTCGGCGTAGCGACGACTGCCATCGTATTCCGCAATGCTGCGGGCATCGAGTAAACCGAGTTCCGCCGTGTTTAAATGTTGCAGAATGTAATCGGTATCGGCAACGACATTCATGTTTTTATATTGCGCCTTGTAATGACTGTGGGCGGTATGTACGGGTTCATCACTTAATGGATGACCTTCCTTGTACCAGCTAATGAGTCCGCCATTGAGTAATGATGTTTTGGTATGGCCCAGTGCATGCAGGGTCCAGATTAAACGCGCAGCCTTGCCACCACCTTCTTCGTCATAGGCCACTACATGTTTGTCTTCGGTGAAACCAATGGCGGATAGTACCTGCGAAATCTGGTCTTCATCCGGCAGCAGGCCCATGGTCTGTTTGCGCATGGCGACAATGAAGGCATAGTCGAGAAATACGGCACCCGGAATGTGTGCCTGCACATACTGTGTGTGTTTGCTCAAATCGACAATCAATAGATTGTCATCTTTTAAATGTTGTTCGAGTTCCTTGGGTTCAATCAACAGGGGTAAGTCGTTCATCACGCAACCTTGGTTTCATAATTGTCGGGTACTAATATGGTGTTATGAGGCGGGTTTTCAGTATCCATTTGGGGATAATCAATCGTGTAATGCAGGCCGCGACTTTCCTTGCGCGCCATAGCGCAGCGAATAATCAAATCGGCTACCACGGCGAGATTACGCAATTCGATCAGGTCATTGGTGATGCGGAAGTTGCCATAGTATTCGTAAATTTCCGATAACAATAAATCAACACGGCTTTTTGCCCGTTGCAGGCGTTTGTTGGTGCGCACTATGCCCACATAGTCCCACATGAATCGTCGCAGTTCTTCCCAGTTATGGGAAACCACAACTTCTTCATCGGAATCGGTTACTCGACTTTCATCCCAGGGTTTGATTTTGCTCCAGCTGTGTTTGTCTTTTAATTTTTTCCGGATGTGTTCACTGGCGGATTCGGCGAATACCAGGCATTCGAGTAATGAATTACTGGCCATGCGATTGGCACCATGCAAACCGGTAAAAGAGGTTTCGCCTATGGCATAGAGGTTTTCAATATCGGTACAACCATCGAGATCACTCATGACACCGCCACAGGTGTAATGGGCGGCCGGTACCACGGGAACCGGTTGTTTGGTGATGTCGATACCGTATTCCAGGCATTTGGCATAGATGGTGGGGAAATGGGAGGTAATGAATGCCTTGGGTTTATGGCTGATATCCAGATACATGCATTCCGCACCCAGACGCTTCATTTCATGGTCAATGGCGCGGGCGACAATATCACGCGGCGCCAGTTCACCACGCTCATCAAACTGATCCATAAAACGCTCACCACTGGGTAATAGCAATTTTCCACCTTCTCCCCGTAAGGCTTCCGTCAGCAGATAGGTTTTGGCTTGCGGGTGATACAGGCAGGTGGGGTGAAACTGCATGAACTCCATATTGGCAATTCGACAACCGGCACGCCAGGCCATGGCGATACCATCACCGGTGGAGGTGTCCGGGTTGCTGGTATAGAGATACACCTTGCTGGCACCGCCGGTGGCCAGTACCACGAAATGGGCCTGGTAGGTTTCGACGTGATCGGTGTTCTTGTTGAGCACATAGGCGCCGATACAGCGGTTGTGGTCCAGGCCGAGTTTTTTGCCGGTGATGAGATCTATGGCTATATGATTTTCCAGTAACTCGATATTTTTTTCCTGACGTGCATGGTTAATCAGGGTGGTTTCCAGGGCCTTGCCGGTGGCATCGGCGGCATGGATGACGCGACGATGGCTATGGCCACCTTCTCGGGTGAGGTGATAGCTGCGGCTGCCATTTTTGTACTGGTCGGTGGTGAAGGGCACACCCAGTTCCGCCAGCCACTGAATGTTTTCCGGGCCGTGTTCTACAGTAAAGCGCACGGCTTTTTCGTCACACAGGCCACCACCTGCATTCAGGGTATCGGCAATGTGGGATTCATAGGAATCATCCGGCTTGAGTACCGCTGATATCCCGCCCTGGGCGTAATAAGTGCTGCCGGCGGTATCGCGGGATTTGGCGATGACGGCAATTTTTGCATAGGGTGCCAGGCGCAGTGCCAGACTTAATCCTGCAGCTCCGCTACCAATAATGAGAACGTCGTAGCGAAATGATTGTCTATTGTTTTTGATGTTTGCCATGAATAAGGAATTAGTCTTTATGTCAGTATGTGAATCAGGTATGGTGCTGCCTTTCGGCAATGATGTTACACCACAGGGCGTAGCACAAGCCAGACAACGAACTAATACAGACCGGGTGAGTCTTAACAAACAGGCCAGGGATGTGCCGAGCGGAGGGCAGGCCCGGATGGGCGAAGCAGATGTAGATCAGGCGCTGGTAGCGCGGGTTCAGAAAGGTGATAAAAAGGCGTTTGATATTCTGGTGTTGAAGTATCAGCATCGTATCATCAAGCTGGTCGCCCGTTTTATTCGTAATTCTGATGAAGTACAGGATGTCACTCAGGAGGCCTTTATCAAGGCCTATCGTGCGTTGAAAAATTTTCGTGGTGACAGTGCGTTTTACACCTGGCTTTATCGAATCGCGATTAACACCGCCAAGAATTATCTGGTTGCCGCAGGTCGTAGGGTTACAGAATCCGCTGCTGATGCCCAGGAAGCCGAGCAATATGAAAGTGGCGACTGGTTAAGGGAATACGCAACACCGGAGCGAGAGCTGCTTGCCAACGAAATCAAACACGTGGTGTTCAAGGCCATTGAAGATTTGCCTGGCGATCTCAAGGAAGCCATCACGCTCCGTGAAATGGAGGGATTAAGCTACGAGGAGATTGCACAAGTCATGGATTGTCCTATAGGTACTGTGCGCTCACGCATTTTCCGCGCACGTGAAGCCATCGATAAACAACTCAAGCCTTTGCTTGATCACTAGGTCTCTATTTGAGGTAAGTTTATGAATAACAGAGACGAACAAATTTCTAGCCTGATGGATGATGCCCTGGAACAACAGGAGCTGGATGCATTCATGCAGGACCTCAAGCGTGATCCGGTTGACGAAGCCGAGCGCATCAAGCGTTACCAGATTATGGGTGATGCCATGCGTAACGATCTCAATGCCATTTCATTTATGGATATTTCTGCCGCCGTTCAGCGTGCAATCGATAACGAACCTGAACTGGATTACACGCCGCAGAAATCACCACGACGTACTTTTGATTTTTCTGCCTGGTTACGCCCCTTAAGTGGTGTGGCGATAGCCGCATCCGTGGCCATGGTCACCGTTATCACATTCCGCACGGTGGAAACATCATCCGAGATCAATCCGGTACAAACCGTTGCCAGTACGCAGCCCTCAACACAGCTAGTTGTTCCGGTTAATCCGCAAATAAGCCAGCAGATCCAGGTGGTCTCAACTGATCGCAGTGCAACGCCTAATGCGATGACGCAAAAACAACTCAATGATTACATGATGAATCATTCCGAGTATGCCGGACAGGCCAGCATGCAGGGCATGATGCCCTATGTACGCGTTGTAAGTTTTGATGCCAAGACCCGTCAGTAATATGTTGATGAATCGATTTGTATTGTTTCCGGTTTTAATACTGGCCAGTTTTGGTTTGCAGGCTGAATCCCTGGACCACTGGCTGGACAAGATGAAGCAGGGCATGGAAGCCAATAATTACCAGGGTACACTGGTCATTCGTCAGGACGATAAAATGGAAACCTTACGGGTTATTCATGGCCACAATGAAGGTGGTAACTGGGAAACACTGGAATTTTTAAGTGGCGAACCGCGCAAGGTGATCCGCAAGGATGGCAAGGTCACGACGATCTTTCCCGAGCGTAAACTGGTCACCGTAAGCCAGGACATGGTGCATTCACCCCTGCATCCGCAGCTGCCGCAAAATCGTGAGTTACTCAAGCAATATTACAACATCAGTCTGGTTGGAAAGGGTCGCATAGCAGGCAAGGAAACCCAGGTGCTGGAAATTATGCCGAAAGACCAGTATCGCTATGGCTTTATTTTCTGGCTGGAGAATGAAACCGGGCTGTTACTCAAGTGTGACATGCTGGATGAAAAACGCGGCATCATTGAACAGCTTATGTTCAGTGAGCTGGAATTTCTTGATCAGTCACCCGCAAGCAATATACCCGAGTATCCGGATTTCAAGTTGATTGATCTGGATCGGGATCGTAAAACCCAAACCACCAGTGACTGGAATGCCAAAACATTGCCGGAAGGTTTCATGTTAACCCAGAACAGTATCAAGCCCAGTTTTCATGGGGAAGGTATAGTGCACCATCTGGTGTATAGTGATGGCATGGCTTCGGTGTCGGTATTCGTGGAAAAACAAATGCCGGATAAAACGTCACTCAATGGTGTTTCCAATATGGGTGCGTTGAATGCCTATGGACAGTTGATTAATGACTACCAGGTTACGGTGATAGGTGAAGTGCCGATAGCCACTGTTAAATTAATCGGTGAATCTGTTGCTCACACAGAAACTGCAATGCAGGAATAATCCGTGATTGAGGAAGTTGCCATTGTTGTCGCCGTCGAAGCTGACCAGGCTGTGTTACAAACACAGCGACGCTCCGCATGTCAGTCCTGTTCTGTAAAACAGGGTTGTGGTACGTCTGTTTTATCCAAGGTTGTCGGTCAGCGCAGTACACACATCACAATCAATAACACCATGAACGCTGGTATCGGTGATGAAGTGTTGCTCGCTATCGAAGATGATGCCCTGGTACAGGGGTCTTTACTGGTCTATGCACTGCCGCTGGTCATGATGCTGGTGTTTGCCGTCGTCGGTGAATACTGGGCCCAGGCCAATCAATTTAATCAGGAACTGATTAGTATATTGTTTGCTGTTGTCGGTTTTATCCTGGCAATGGTGATCACCCGTTTCACGATTCATTCATCAC
>JBFHPZ010000004.1:0-22892 GCA_041592495.1 Gammaproteobacteria bacterium
GTTTATTGATGCATCTATTAATCGGCGCCATGCGGAATATTACGACTTGTTATCTTCAAAAGATCAATCCGTGAAGACAAAGGAAAAGTATCTTGAGGAACAGCAATCCATGCAGCCCAATCTTGCGGATCATTATTTTCATCGTATCACCTTCAAGATTCAATCGGTGGTGATTACCGGTGAAGAAGCAAAGGTGGAAGTGCTATACAACTTTCCCGATGTGGAGCGCATGATCAAGCAGGTGTACAACGTTGCTGTACTGGGTGAAAAAGGATTGCCCGGGATGGATGAGATGAAGCAGCGACTGGATTTCGAATATCAGAACAAACCCTTGCCGGTAAAATCGAAAATACGGAATTTCGTTTTGCATAATGAAAATAATGAATGGCGAGTTTATCTTGGCTGGGATAAAGCTAAATAAATATGTTGAATATCTAAATTAGGGTGTATTCATTAATGTTATCTTGTCGTTTAGCAACGGTGACGGATGTGTCCTCGATTGTATCGCTGGTGCAGTCTGCCTATCGAGGAGCATCCAGTCGAGTCGGCTGGACCACGGAAGCGGATTTAATCGATGGCACTCGCACCGATGAAGATGAAGTTTTAGAGTTAATAGCAAAATCCGGCAGCTGCATTTTACTCTGTGAGCGCAATCAAAAATTACTGGCATCGGTACATCTTGAAAACCGGGGCGAACATGCTTATCTGGGTATGTTTGCGGTAAGTCCTCAGGCACAGGGGCAGGGAATTGGGAAGTTTTTACTGGCCCAGGCAGAGGAGAAAGTTTCGCATCAATGGCAATGTCGTGTACTGGAGATGACCGTCATTAGCCAGCGGCAAGAATTAATTGCCTGGTATGAACGCCGGGGTTATCAACGCACCGGCGTTCATAAAGATTTTCCCTATGGTCAGCCGCGCTATGGTGAGCCACGGCGGGATGATCTGGTGCTGGAAGTATTACAAAAAAACTTGAGTTGATCCGCAACGCGCAAGTTCAGAATTTATAGCCGGCGGGCACAACCACAATACCTTTTTCCGATACAGTGAAACGTTGCCTGTCTTTTTCCAGGTCATATCCAATGCGTTCCATGGGCGGGATTTTTACGTGCTTTTCAATAATGCAATTCTGCAAACGCGCACCTTTACCCACATGGACGCCTTCAAACACAATGCTTTGTTCGACAATGGCACCGCTGTCGATAAAAACATTCTGGAATAAAATGGAATGTCCAACATTACCACCGGATATCACCACGCCGCCGGACAATATCGAGTTAATGAACACACCTTCCGTGCCTGTGTCGCTGGGCACCGTTCTCGCTGGCGGGGTTTGTGATTGATAGGTTCTAATCGGCCAGTCGTTCTGGTAGAGATCCAGCGGTGGTATGGGTTTGAGCAAATCCATGTTCGACTGATAATAGGCATCGATAGTGCCTACATCACGCCAGTAGCGGTCCGGTGTTACGCGACCATCTTCACCGCCAAAGTGATGACTGTATATCCGATTGCTGTTAATCAGTTTGGGTAAAATGTCTTTTCCGAAATCATGACTTGAATGGGTGTCTTCGTGATCCTGTTCCAGTGTATCGATGAGTAACCGGGTTGAGAAAACATAAATACCCATGGAAGCCAGCACCTGATTGGGCTGGTTTTTTACAGGTTTCGGATTTTCAGGTTTTTCCTCAAAGGAAATGATTTTATTGTCATCATCCGTGGTCACAATGCCAAATGCGGATGCCTGATCGATGGGAACGTTCATGCAGGCGACGGTCGCATCCGCATTATATTTGCGATGGGTTTCCAGCATCGCGGCGTAATCCATACGATAAATATGATCGCCTGAGAGAATGAGGGTATATTCAGCTTCACTACGTTCAAGCAGGTATATGTTCTGATAAATCGCATCGGCAGTACCCATATACCACTGGTTGCCCTGGCGCATTTGGGCCGGTACCGAGGTGATGTATTCACCCAGTTCCGGATTGAAAATGGACCAGCCATCCCGCAGGTGCTTGTGTAAGGAGTGGGATTTGTACTGGGTGAGTACCAGTACCCGACGCAGTCCCGAATGCAGGCAGTTGGTGAGGCTGAAATCAATAATGCGATATTTTCCGCCATAAGGCACAGCGGGCTTTGATCTAAGCGAAGTCAATGGTGAAAGCCTGGAGCCCTGGCCACCGGCAAGAATAAATGTCAGCGTATTGTCTATCATCATATGGGTAACTCATTGAGTGTATATGTAATTCAACAGAGTGCTTGCAAGCAACGGACCAGAAAATTGCACCCGAAACAGGCATAATCGATGGCTTGTTTGGGCATTTTTGGTGCAGCGAGCGATTATTGATAGATATTGGTGCAAAACCTGTTTCGGGTTACGATCAGAGTGCGCGCCTCAACGAGAGTGATATCAAGTGTTAGCTAAATTAGATGTAATAGGCGGCAGTGTCATCTACTGGCTATTGGTGCTGTTTTTGGGGTTGGCTCAGGAATCAGTGGGCCTGTACTACCAGTATGTGCTAAATGAATGGCCCTGCGTACTGTGCATTCATGTGCGCTTGTGGGTCATGTTAATGATTCTGGTGGCCCTGGCGGGCCTGTGGTTGCGTCAGTATCGAATCGGTCGAGCCGCCCTGCACATGGCCATGGTAGCCATTGCTATTGGTATATTTGAACGCGCCTGGATATTACTGGGAACCGAACGAGGCACCTTGCAGGCGGAATGTGGTATCGATTTGGGAATGCCGGCATGGCTGGCGATTGATCAATGGATGCCGCAGGTTTTTGGTGTCTGGACATCCTGTGGCTATACACCGGAATTATGGTTTGGCATTACCATGGCGGAGGGCTTGTTTGTGAGCTCTATCGCGATGGCATTGATTAGTCTGGTGTTTGTTCTAGCGGTCATTGTTAAAGGAAAAAAACCAGGTATGGAATGACACATTCTTTACTCATTGCGGAGCCGGGAAGCAAAAATGAATGAATTAAAAAAAATCTTGTATGTCGAAGACCAGATGGATATTCAGCTTATTGCCAGGGTGGCACTGGAAGATATTGGCGGTTTTGAACTCAGGGTATGCAGTACTGGAAAAGAAGCTTTGGCCAATGCGCTCGAATTTAAGCCGGATCTGTTTTTACTGGATGTCATGATGCCAGATATGGATGGCCCGGCAATCCTGATGGAATTACGCAAAATACCTGACTTCAAAAATACTCCGGTGATGTTCATGACTGCCAAGGTACAGACCGATGAAGTTGCACGCTTGCTGGAACTCGGTGCGCTGAATGTAATTTCCAAGCCGTTTGATCCCATGGAGCTGGCCAATGAAATCAGAAAAAAGTGGCGTTAATAATACTTACTTAAGATTCGCCTGAGAAAGTGCCAGCACTTACACGTAATGTGCTTACACTGATGAATTTAAATCACATACTGAATTTTTTCTACCCGGTTTGTTGTTCGTAACACATTTTGCATTGATAAATGATCAGATTTTAAAGGACAGGTTACCTATATGGATTCATTAGAACATCTCGCGTTAAAAACAGCACAATTACCCAGCCTTCCTGAATTGATCAATGATCTTCAGCTTCTGATTAATGCCAATGCTGATCTGAATATTATTGCAGACCTGCTGGCAACGGATACCAGTCTAACGGCCCAGGTCATAGAACTTGCCAATTCTGCATTTTATGGTCAAAAAAATATTGCGCGTATATTTGATGCCGTACACCTTATTGGACTGAATCGCATTGTACTATTTGTTCGCACTGCATATACCGTGCAATTACTGCAAAGTATTGATGGCAGTAAGATTGATATGCGTCAGTTCTGGAAACAATCCTACACCGCCGCCATTACTGCACAGGAGCTGGCGGTTAAAATTAATTACCCCTATCCGGACTCTATGTATACCACGGGTTTGCTGATGTATATTGGTCGTTTAATTCTGGCATTGTTACCCGCTGATTTTAAACGGGATAATATTCAGCATCACAAACTTGCGGCCAGCCAGCTTGAGTTATGGAATTTTCCACCTATATTTATCGAGTCCATTGGTCATATGCTGAAGCCATCAGAATCCGCCGATAAATATGCCTTGTCAGCATCGATTATTCATCTAACGGATTTGATTTTAAAACAGGGCAAGGGAGAGCTGGATCAGGATGCCTTGTTGATCACTAATCTCTCAGAGAATGAAATTATCAGTCTTGCCGAAGAAATGAAGAAATTGAGCGGCTTGAAAAAAACAGGCCGTTTTCGTCTGAGTTAATGGTTCTCGATAAAATTAAACTTTGCTTTCGCCAGTAATGTTTTGAGATCTGCCAGCGCAGCATGTGCGTCCTGTGCCGGACCACGTATTCCCAATTCTATTTCGTGATGATTTTTTGCAACAAAACGGGGCAGGCTGGACAATTTTGTCGCAGGATGCGTGTCCTGGAAGTCGGTCATTAAATCAATGAGTTCACTTTCATGGGCATGTTGTAAGGTCAACATCAGTTGCACCGGCTTCTCGAATTTTAAATCGGCATAAAGAGTATCCATTACCCATTCCATCATCGGCCATGCCATTTCAGGGAATCCCGGCAGGCAGTGGATATTGCCATAGGTGAAACCGGGAATGCGATTATAGGGATTGGGAATAATCTCAGAGTCGGCAGGCAGCTCTGCCATAAGAATACGTTTTGGATAAGCCTGTTCGGCAAATCTTGCTTCAATTTCCCGTACCGCATCCGGGTGGCGGATAAGAGGCTTTCCTACTGCTGCAGCCAGTGCCTGTCGTGTGCGGTCATCATGTGTTGCACCTATGCCGCCAAAGCTGAAGCAGATATCGCCATGGGTGTGAATTTCTTTGAATTGTTGTTTAAGCAATGTTTCATCATCGCCACAATAGCGCAACCAGGCCAGCTCCAGTCCCCGTTTTGCCAGTGTGTCTACGAGGTGAGAGAAGTGTTTATCCTGACGGCGACCGGTCAGAATCTCGTCTCCAATAATGATTGCGCCAATAGCCATAAATATATCTCGTTATATGATCATCAGAAGAAATTACCATTGTATCAGCACAATTGAAAATTGAAGAACTGACCTTTACCCAGGCTTATGTCACAATAAAATCAATAGATATTTCTTTTACTAAAGCAATCATGGTATGGATATTGTATTTTGTTAAGTGCAGAAGCTAGACTGTACAGGCTTACATGGACGTAATTTCTATGATTCAACCTGAAAGGTGCGTTTGCCATGACAATGGATCTATCCAATAAAATTATCCCTCATCCCGATTTGATTGAATTGCCGCCTATCGAGAATGACAAGAAGGCAATCGCCGAAGATTTCCAGCGTTATTTCGGCCGCACCCTTGGCCGTGATAAACAGCATTGCACAAACCACTATTTGTATGAGGCTTTGGCCTATACCGTTCGCGACCGATTAATGGAGCGATGGAAGAATACCCGTGCCGCGTATGTGCAACAAAATGCACGACGCACCTGTTATTTGTCGCTGGAATTTCTCATGGGGCGCGCATTATCCAATGCCATGCTGAATCTGGGAATTTCCGATACCGTGAGTAAAATGCTGTTTGATTATGGTATCGGCCTGGAAGATCTGGCTGAAGCTGAGCATGATGCCGGTTTGGGAAATGGTGGTCTGGGGCGACTCGCCGCCTGCTTCCTCGACAGTTGTGCCACCCTGCAATTACCCGTACTCGGTTATGGCTTGCGCTATGACTATGGCATGTTCCGCCAGGAAATCCGTGATGGTAAACAGATTGAAGAACCGGACCACTGGTTGCGCGATGGTAATCCCTGGGAGCTGGAGCGACCTGAATATACGCAGCGCATACAGTTCGGCGGCCATACCGAACATTTTCGTGATGACAATGGTCATTTGCGCGTACGCTGGCACTCATCCCATGATGTTTTAGCTGTGCCATACGATGTGCCAGTACCCGGTTATAAAAATGATACGGTTAACAGTTTGCGTTTATGGAAATCGACAGCTACTGATGAGTTTGACCTGGAAGAGTTTAATGCCGGCGATTATTCGGAAGCTGTTGCCGCAAAAAATAATGCCGAACATATTACCATGGTGCTGTATCCCAACGATGCCAGTGAAAACGGCAAGGAGTTGCGCCTGCGTCAACAATATTTCCTGGCATCGGCGAGCCTGAAAGATACATTGCGTCGCTGGCAGGGAATACACGGTAATGATTTTTCTGGATTTACTGAAAAACATTGTTTCCAGTTGAATGACACACATCCCAGTATTGCCGTTGCAGAATTAATGCGTTTGCTGGTGGATAAACACCGCCTTGAATGGGATGACGCCTGGCAAAAAGTCACCAATACCATGGCTTATACCAATCACACCTTGTTGCCGGAAGCGCTGGAAAAATGGCCAGTTGAGATATTCGAGAAATTGCTGCCACGTTTGCTTGAAATTATTTATGAAATTAATGCGCGTTTCCTGGCTGAAGTATCGAGGCGCTGGCCTGGCGATAGTGATCGTTTACGCCGTATGTCGATCATCGAAGAAGGTCACCAGCCCATGGTGCGCATGGCGAACCTTGCGATAGTTGGCAGTATGTCGGTGAATGGTGTTGCCGAATTGCATTCGAAATTATTGATTGAAGGTTTATTCCTCGACTTTTATGAATTATGGCCACACAAGTTCAATAATAAAACCAATGGTGTTACGCAACGGCGCTGGTTGGCAATGTGCAATCCTGGTTTGCGTGAGTTGATTACTAAAGCCATTGGTGACAAGTGGATTACTAATCTTTCAGAGTTGAGTAAGTTGGCGCCAAAAGCGGATGATGCCGAATTTCGTAACGAATGGCATCAGAAGAAAATGAATAACAAAAAACTTCTGGCTGATCTGGTAGCCGAAGAATGTGGTGTTAACTTTGACATAGATGCCCTGTTTGATGTCCAGGTTAAGCGTATTCACGAATATAAACGACAACTGCTAAATGTTTTACACGTAATTCATTTATATAATCGAATTAAGCGAGGTGACACAGCTAACTGGACCAAGCGTTGTGTATTAATCGGTGGTAAGGCCGCACCGGGTTATGTCATGGCAAAACTGATTATTAAATTGATAAATAATGTTGCTGGCGTAATCAATAATGATCCCGATGTAGGTGACTTGCTTAAGATAGTGTTCTTTCCAAACTATCGTGTTTCCGCCATGGAAGTGATTTGTCCCGGTGCTGATCTATCCGAACAGATATCAACGGCTGGAAAGGAAGCGTCTGGCACCGGCAATATGAAATTCATGATGAACGGAGCCATCACCATTGGTACGCTGGATGGCGCCAATATCGAAATTCGTGAAGAGGTGGGTGATGATAATTTCTTCCTGTTTGGTTTAACGGCTGAAGATGTTGCGGAAGCTCGTAAAAATTATCGGCCCTGGGATATCATCGAATCCGATCCCGATTTGAAAGCCGTTATGCAATTATTGCAAAGTGGCCATTTCAACCAGTTTGAGTCTGGTCTTTTTGATCCGATCATCGGCTCCATCAACAATGCCCATGATCCCTGGCTAACCGCAGCTGATTTCCGCAGTTTTGTGGATGCACAGGAACAGGTGGCTCAGGCCTATCAGGATAAGGAGCGCTGGTTGCGTATGAGTATTCAGAATACGGCACATAGTGGCAAGTTCTCCACCGACAGAACCATGCTTGAATACAACCAGGATATCTGGAAACTCAAACGAATCGCACCCTATCCCTGTAAATAACGACCTGCATTTCAATATTGCTGCTACAGCAGCGAACATGTGGCATAAGGCGAGGATTGTTCCTGCAATCCTCCGCATTTCCTCCGTCCATGGTGGTCAGATGTGCCTCAATTTCAATGGGGTCTAACTTATTGAAAAGCTGAATAAAAGAAATATCATATTTTGCTTCTATTGGCAGTGATCGATGCCGGGATGTAATTATTCAGCGTGTTTACTAATCGATGGAACTGGTTTTATGCCCCTCTATCAGGCCTATTCTATGCGCTTGATCAATAAATATATTTATCCCCTGCTGATATTCTGTGAACGATTTGCTACAGTTGATTATCAATGCCGGTAAAAGCATGTGATGTTTCAGGCGATTTCCGGCGGATAAAGACGCAAGAAAAAAATAATTCTAATTAAATGATTGGAGGATACTCTTATGAGAGCCTTAGTAACGTCGTTGTTCGTCTTTTTACTCAGCCTGTCATCCACAGCCCTGCAAGCCGAAGAATATACCATCAAGTTTTCCCACGTTGTTGCCTCTGGGGCTCCTAAAGGCAAGGCAGCTGAATTGTTTGCCGACATGGTAAACAAGCGCATGAAAGGACGTGTGAAGGTAGAGGTTTTCCCCAATTCACAACTTTATAATGACGACAAGGTGCTGGAAGCCATGCGCCTTAGCACCAGCAAAACCACTGGCATTCTGGCGGCTCCCAGTCTCTCCAAATTTGTAAAATTCTCTAACAAACTACAGGCATTTGATCTTCCCTATTTGTTTGACGATATCAATGATGTGCACAAACTGGTGGATTCTCCAATCATGGATGTCATGACCGAGGGCCTTGATAAAAAAGGTTTGAGGGCTCTAACGGTTTGGGATAACGGTATGAAGGTTTTCTCCATTAAGGGTGATAAACCTTTACGCAAGGTGCCTGATGATCTTAACGGTAAGAAATTCCGTATCCAGTCCTCTAATGTGGCCGATGCAATGATCAAGGCACTGGGCGGCACACCGCAGAAGTTGCCATTCAAGGAAGTGTATACCGCCCTGGCACAAGGCGTTGTTGATGGCCAGGAAAACGCCTGGTCAAATATCTATTCGAAGAAATTTCATGAAGTTCAGGATTACATCAGTGTTACTAATCACTCCTATCTGGGATACCTGGTCGTGGTAAGTGCCGAGTTCTGGAACAATTTACCCGATGATATCCGTAAAGAACTCACTGCTATTTTGCAAGAAGCGACACAGGCCAGTCGTCAGTTCGCTGATGAAGCGGATACTGCTGATCGTAAAAATATAGAAGCTGCCGGTTATGCCAAGGTTGTGGACCTAAGCAAGGAAGAACGCGCTGCCTGGAAAAAAGCCAGTATGCCGGTTTGGAAAGAGTTCCGTGAGGAAATTGGCGCGGATTTGATAGATCAAATTACAGCTTTACTTAAAAAGTAAAGGTTTGATTTAGACAAATACTGGTTGGAGTCTAATGCGGTATTTCAATCGAGCAATAGATCTTTTCGAAAAATATAGTATTACGCTTGCTTTTGCCGCAGCCACATTACTGTTATTCAGTAATGTGGTTTTGCGTTATGCATTTAATACGGGACTGACCTGGGTACTGGAGACGGTTCAATATCTGTTTGCATGGGTTGTTCTGATTGGTGCTGCACATGGTGTCAAAGTCGGTATTCATCTGGGCATAGACTTGCTCGTTGAAAAATTACCACTAGCCCTCCGTAAATTTTCTGTTCTTTTTTCAGTACTGTGCTGTCTCGTGTTTGTCGGTGCTGTAAATTATGAATCCTTTATTTATATCATCAAGATTTATCAATGGGGTGATTTGACTCAGGACCTGCAGATTCCTCAATGGATTCCATATGTTTCTATACCTGTGGGTTTGAGTTTAATGATGTATCATTTTCTGGTTATTGGTTGGCAGATTTTTAATAACCAGCGAGAAACTATACATACCAATGCTGTCCCTAAAACGATAGAAGAGCTTGAGCAATGACAGTTGCATTATTGTTTATAGGTTTGTTGGCTCTGTTATTACTGGGTGTTCCTATTGCGATTAGTTTGGGCCTGGCGTCTCTGGCATTTATTGTATTGGCCACCGATGGGTCGGCAGTGATTGTCGCACAAAAACTATTTGAAACCATGGAGCATACAACCCTCCTGGCAATTCCTTTTTTTATTTTATCTTCACATTTTCTCACCACCGGCGGCGTATCCGAACGCCTGATTGAATTTGCCAAATCCATGGTGGGCTGGACCCATGGTGGTCTTGCCATGGCAGGTGTCGTGTCCTGTATGTTGTTTTCAGCGATTTCAGGTTCATCCCCCGCAACCGTCGTTGCTATAGGTTCCATATTAATTCCAGGCATGATCAAAGCAGGCTATGACAAATACTTTGCAGTAGGTGTGATCGCAACATCCGGTAGCATGGGTATATTGATTCCACCATCCATTCCTATGATTGTCTATGCCGATGCTGTTGAAGAGTCCGTCGGTAAAATGTTTATTGCCGGTATTTTGCCGGGTATGTTAATGGGTTGTATGTTGTTGCTGGTTACCTGGATTGTGGCACGCAAACGTAAAATGCCTCATGAGCCCTGGCGCGGATTTGGTCATTTGTTTAAAAGTTTTATGCGTGCCTTCTGGGGTTTGTTGCTGATCCTGATTGTTATTGGTGGAATTTATGGTGGCATTTTTACGCCAACGGAAGCCGCTGCTGTCGCTGCTGTTTATTCTGCTTTCATTGCCTTGTTTGTTCATAAGGATATGAGGTTTAAGGATGTGCCCAAGGTTATGCTGGATTCTTCAAAAATGACTGCGGTTATCATGTTTATTATTGCCTGTGCCATGATATTCGCCCATGTATTAACCGAAGAACAGGTGCCGCAAAACCTGGCAAAAACTGTTTTAGCGCAGGACCCCAGTCCCTGGAGTTTCCTGATGATGGTGAATGTGATTCTCTGGTTTGCCGGTGACTTTATGGAGCCGTCATCCATATTGCTGATACTGGCGCCATTATTCCATCCCATTGCAATATCCCTTGGCATAGATCCGATTCATCTTGGTGTGATTATGACCACCAATATGGAAGTGGGTATGATTACACCACCCGTTGGTTTGAATCTGTATGTCGCCGCCGGTTTAACTGGTATGAGTCTGGGGCAGGTTACCCGTGCCGCCTTACCCTGGATGTTTGTTCTCATTGTGGCACTGCTTATTATTACCTATGTGCCATGGATCAGCCTGTTCCTGGTTAACCTGCTGTATTAATAGCTCACCTGCATCTCAACGCCTTATTTAGTTGAACTTCATTCGGGTTACAGGAACCAAATAGAAAGTAAACCTGTAAGGGTGTCACATGCTGGTACGTGATTATGTAATTGTCCTATCTGTTTTGATCTGCAGTAACGGTATGGCAAAGGCTGATGTGCATCTGGAAAGTGGTGAACAACAGCAAATCATGATGGAGTTGTATACCTCGGAAGGTTGTAGTAGTTGCCCGCCAGCAGAAAAATACCTTAATAATTTTTACAACAATTCCCGACTATGGAAACCATTTATTCCCCTGGCATTTCATGTTGATTACTGGGATAAGCTTGGTTGGCAGGATATGTATGCCAGGCCCGACTATTCAAAGCGCCAGCGAGACTATGCAAAAAAACTGGGTGCCCGTACTATTTATACACCGGAGTTTTTTGTTAATGGGAAGGAATGGCGCCCCGGTTTTTATACCCGTTTACCGCAACTAAATCGAGATATTGTCGGGAATTTACAGGTTGATGTTAATGGTCAATCCTTAACGGCAGTCTTTTTTCCTGTACAGGCTGATATGGGGAAAAGCCAATTGAACATTGCACTGTTGGGTATGAATCTGCATTCACACATTCGTGCAGGTGAAAACGCCGGGCGTATTGCAACTCATCAATTTGTGGTGCTGGCACAAAAGACCATCCACAGTGATAGCAATACGTGGGAAACAACATTGCCGCAGTTTCAGCAAGGTGCAACAACAAATACTCAAGCTGTTGTTGTTTGGGTCAGTGAGCCGGGATCACCGGTTCCTGTTCAGGCAGTGGGTGGTTTTCTAACAAGAGAAGATAAGCCATGAGGTTTATCGGATGCTCGATAGTTTATTGATCAGTGTGTTCTTTTAATAATCGCTTTAGAAATACCCGCATTTCCTTGACGGCTTGAATATCTTTTTTGATTTCAGCAACGCGTATGCCTTCCTGATAAGCATCAATCGCATTAGACTTCTGATCTGCGGCAACATAGGCTTTGCCCAGTAGTTTCCAGCCGGCAGAATAATCAGGATCAAATTCAAGTGCTTTCTTCAAATGCACAATAGCTTCCTGTGGCTGGTTATCTATCAGCATGGCCTGGCCCAGGCCAAATCGCAACAGCAAGTTATCCTGACCTTTTTCCAGCATAGATTTAAGTGCATTAATATCCATAATCACAACATAAGGTGTGTTGCCTTAAAAGACAAGCGTATAAAAAACAGGGTTATCCATAAATTGCTTGTTCATGGGAACAGGAATACATCAGTTGTCCGGGTTGCTGCGAGTCGTATCAAGTCTTACCCCCAGTGGTCCTCTGGGTAGAACCATGTTCATGATCTGGCCGTCACGGATAATGTCGACTGCTACATACTCATTTCTGCTGCCTTGCGTGGTTGCCTGCCGAATTTCGTTCCAGTTAAATATTTGTTCATTATTGTAACGAACAATAATGTCACCCTTTTGCAGTCCCGACTGTTCGGCAGGTGAGCCCGACATGATCGACGAGACAACAACGCGATTATTTTGTCCACTTGCATAGAGGTAACGGTCATAGGCATCGTCGCCTATATCTTCTCGTAAAGAAGTATCTGTTGCGTTAAGTTCGCGTAGCTGCTGGAAGTAACGTGGGGTATTAATAAAGTTTTCACGAATAGCGCGATCTCGCAATTCCAGTCGCTGGAATTCCAGTTCACTCTTACGGCGCATAATTTCAGCTGCCAGTGATTCATTAACCCCTGCATCGACCAGGCTTTCTTTGGAGAGTGGCACCGGTCTGCCGGAACTTTCAGCGGTTTCAACTTGAGCGGCTTCTTTGTCATCATCGCTAACGGTGTCGGATTGCCGAGAATTGAGTTTGGTTTCCAGTTCATCCAGGCGTAAGCGCAAACGTGTAAGTTCCTGCTCCATGATTTGTAAGTTGTTGCTGCTACTGGAAGGGGTAGCAAATGGATTAATTGAATTTTGATTATTATCCTGATCGGTTCTGTTTGCTATTCGGGTTTGCATGGCTTCAGTATTTTCATCCTGATGACTCACAGTGTAGCCACCAATCGCTCCCATGAAGAGTGCTGCCAGCAAAAGTACCAGGTCGCGTTTCATTAATGAATTCCAGTTGATAAGCTAATGAATAGAAAGTTGTATTATAAATTCATGAATTCTCAAAATAGACCATAAATGTAAAATGGAGTTCGTGATTTGAAAATACAGAATATACGAAAAAATGAGAAGTGGAAAATCTAGTGAGAATTGTTGAGGTAATTAACAGTAAAAAGAGTAGTCACTGGCAATAGTGTATTGCCGCGGGACAGATTATTAAAAATCTGTCCCGGCAGAATGAAATCCGTACCCCTAATTAAGGTTATCAGGGTAAAACCGGAATAGTTTCGTAATTTGAAGATGTTGTCTGACTTTGGCCGCCCAGTATGCTGGACCCAGTGCCATTCGCAGTATTGCTTTTTCCACCACTGATATTGCTGTCAGTTGCATTTGCGATATTTCCACTGCCACCATTGACGCTACTGGCAAATGCTGTGGATTGGTTGTTTTCGCCGCCTGTCACACTTGAGTATTGGCCACTGGCAGTGTTGTGATCACCCCCGGTTACAGTGGAGAATAAATTACTGGCAGTATTGCGTTCGCCGCCTGATACATGTGAAAAGCTACCGTTTGCAATATTTTCCCGGCCACCTGTCACATTTGCAAAGAATGCGCTTGCATAATTGTCTCGGCCTCCGCATATGCTGGCGAATTCAGCAGTCACCTGGTTACGTCGTCCCGCGGTTACTGAGCTATGAGGTGCGCGTATTGCATTGTTTTCACCTGTAACAAGCCCAACATATTGGGAGTAATTGTGATGATCACCAATAATGACATTGTGCGAACCCGTTTTATGTGAGTTTGCCCAGATGGCGGCATTTAATTCACAATCTGTTTGATTCGTGAATTGACCGTCGGAACAGGTATTTACGTTACCATCCGGATCGGTTTCAAGATAGAAACCAGGTGCATTGTAACCAACAATTATATTACCCAGGCCATTAATGGAGTCGGTCAAGTCTGTGCCGTTTACAACTTGAAAATTAGCACCTGATAATACTGCAGTTGTATAACCACTGCTGTTATCCAGTGTCAGCAAACCATCCAGTTCAAGTACCGAGTTTGCCTGGAGTGCAGCAATCTGATCATATGCTAATGCCAAATCGGATTGCAGGGTGGCAATTGTCATTTCCGTATCACTTAGATCAGATTGAAGATCTGCAACTGTGGATTCCAGATCGGCTATCCTGGCAGTCAGGGCCGCCTGGGATGCAGATAGTTGATTTATCTGTTCCAATAAATATGTGAATGGACGACCGTTTGGCTGATTATTGTTCGGTGCTGCCTGTGTTGTTAACGGTAAATAGAAAACAAGAAGAAAAGAGATGATTAAGAAAGTTTTGATATTCACGATGATCTCCTTTTTACATCATGTAAATTCCATGGAAGAACATTTAATCCAACAATAAATCACCACTGCGGTGGATTATATAAATAGATTCTAACGACAGACGGCTTACCCACGTTGATCTGGGTCAACGGTTATAAAGGCTTGTGTTTTTTGTTGATAACAACCAGCCGGTCAGAGTGCCAGAAATGTAATGAGCCCTACTGAAACACATCATTATTACTAAAGAAATGCGCTCTTTACAGTAATCAGATGGGAATTGAAAAATATATGCTTTTCTTGTGTTCAACATGTTGAAACAGAGGCTAACAAGAAATCATTAATGATCCAGGTTTACTTAAAGCTTATTAACATAAATCCGGGCGACTATTTAGTCATAAGTTTCTTTAATGTAAGTGAATGTTTATGTACCCAATGGTTGAATAGAGGTATTGTTGAAATTTTATGTTATAAATGATGTTCTGGCTTCACATCCAATACCCCCAAAATAAAGGAAGGAGATTCACATGGCGACTATTACGCTTCAAGGTAACAAAATTAATACGAATGGCTCACTACCCGCTGTAGGCAAAGCTGCACCGGCATTAACACTGGTTAACAAGGATCTGCAAGATGTCACTCTGGATAATTTTGCAGGCAAGCATAAATTATTGAATATTGTTCCCAGCCTGGATACTCCGGTTTGTGCAACTTCAACCAAAAAGTTCAATGATTTTGCCAAGGGACGCGATGATGTGGTTATGCTCGTAATCTCATCAGACTTGCCCTTTGCAATGGGTCGCTTTTGTGGTGCCGAGAATATCGATAAGGTTGTGCCGCTTTCCATGATGCGAGATCGTAAGTTTGCAAAGGATTATGGTGTGCTTATTACCGATGGACCGCTGGCAGGTATTACGGCACGTGCGGTTGTTGTACTGGATGCTAACAACAAGGTGCTTTATACAGAAATGGTGCCGGAAATTGCACAGGAACCGAATTATGACAAGGCATTAGCCGCACTCTAGTGGTTTGAGAGCCAGGGCAGTGGTTACTGCCCTGGTTTATTTATCAAGTATTCAAGTTTCCGGGTTTTCTGGAAACGGGTTAGCAAATGTTAAATCAATTTAATCCTCATGCTCTCAAAGCCTATTTTTTGACGCGGGTATGGCAAACGCCCACACAACAAATGGGGATGCTTGAGCTTCGCCTGATAACGGCTATCCGAATCACTCATTTACTGGTGCGTGATTTGATCAATGGCATGATTACCCTGCGTGCCATGGGGCTGGTCTACACCACCTTATTGGCACTGGTTCCCTTACTGGCGGTTAGCTTCTCTGTGTTGAAAGGATTTGGCGTTCACAATCAGATCGAACCCATACTGCAAAATCTATTATTGCCCCTGGGAGATAAGGGGGCCGAAATCACTACGAAAATTATAGAATTCGTTGATAACACCAAGGCAGGTATTCTGGGTTCAGTGGGCCTGGTTTTGCTGGTGTACACCGTAGTGTCATTATTGCAAAAAATAGAACAAGCCTTTAATTACACCTGGCGAGTTTCGGAACATCGTCCTTTCGCCCAGCGTTTCAGTGATTATATTGCCGTAGTTCTGATTGGCCCGGTTTTACTGTTTTCAGCACTGGGTATAACCGCCTCCATTACATCGATTGATACCATTCAGCGCATGATGGAAATAGAAGCTATCGGTGTGATGGCCAATATTGTCATACGTTTATTGCCGTACGCGTTTGTTATTTTAACATTCACCTTTGTCTACATGCTGGTGCCTAACACCCGGGTTAAATTAAGTTCCGCATTCATCGGTGCTGTGGTTGCCGGTATTTTATGGGAGTCAACCAGCTGGGCTTTCACTACGTTTGTTATCAGTTCTGCAAAATATACCGCTATATATTCTGCTTTTGCGACGATGATCATTTTCATTATCTGGATATATATGAACTGGTTAATCCTGTTAATAGGATGCAGTATCAGCTTTTATTATCAAAATCCGGCGCACCAGCATTTACGTTCACGCATTGTGCGCCTGAGTAATCGTTTGCGTGAGAATATGGCCCTGACCATCATGGCCCTGGTTGCCCGGCATTTTCATGTACATGGCCCCGAATGGACGCTGGAGGCCCTTGCAACACGATTGAATGTCAGCATCGAGGCCTGTCAGCTCATTATTAATATACTGGTAGAGGCAAAACTATTGGTACCCACATCAGCGTCCCCCGAAACCTATTTGCCTGGTCATGACCCGGAAACGATTTTGTTGAAAGATATTGTCTTGGGGGTACGTTCAGCAGGAGAGCGGGAGTATTTGTCTGTAGAAGGTATGAGCCATGATGAGGCGGTTGATAAAGTCTACGGAGCTATGGAAGGCGCTATGGCGCAGGCCCTGGCCGGCCTTTCCCTGAAGGATCTGGCTATAGCGGAATCAAGCCAGGATGCGGCCGCAATGGCTAAAGGACAGGTATCCCGCCTGCCTCGATAAGCGGACAGGAAAGGACAGATTTTCATCATAAATCCCTTTTTTGGCGAGTTAAGAATAGCTATACTCGTGAAATGAGCTGTTGAAAAATGGACTTAAGATGAATAAGAGTGGCTTTAAGAAACTGACTTCAAAATATCTATTCAAGTTCTTTGAGAAGAAGAACCTTCCCTATGAGCAATGGGAAATTAGAATTAATGGTTCAACTCACTTTATCGATAACAAGCAGGTTATTGAAATGATTCTGGCAGCACGCCCTGAACAGCAGGAACTGATTGTCGAATCATTGAATGAGCTGGATGCCAAAGGTAAGGATATTAATCTATTCCTGAAAAATCTGGCCATGGAATCCATTACACTGCAATAAGGATTCAGGTTGGTTGTTTTCCTTTTGTCTATTGTCAGTTCAGCCAAAGACGTTTTACAAGTTTATAACAGTTAACACCTGAAATTCCGGATATTCGCCACAGTGCCAATTATTGATATCAGTTTATCAAAAGATATTTTGTCTCCACAGCAAAAAAACGAACTGGCACATTCCTTAACACAATGTTTGCTGAACTGTGATGTCAGCCGGGATAACCCTAGAGCATTAGGTATTAACTGGTGCTATATCCACGAAATTCCAAAGGGCGAAGTGTATGTGGGTGGTGAGCCAGAGAAAAAAACACACTATCGCATTGAGATAACCCTGATGCAGGGCGCCATGTCTGAGCAAATCAAGCAACAAGTCGTGGCTGATATGACACAGGTGGTTTTATCGCTGGAAGGCCTGCAGCTGAACCCTTTAAATGCTGCACGGGTATGGATTATTTTCCATGAGATCACAGAAGGTAACTGGGCAGCTGGCGGCAAGATCTATCGCCTTAATGATTTGACGCGTTACCTCACAGCAAAATAAACAATTCAACAACTGATAAGAGAAAGCATTATGTTTGATCTGGACGAATTAAGTAAACAATTTGGTATTCCTGGCGAAGTTGTTTTTAAAGAAGGGCCGGGAGGATTGCCAGTTGTTGAAGTAAGCAATTCATCTGCAACTGCGACCATTGTATTACAGGGGGCGCACTTGATTGCCTGGACGCCCAATGATGAGCAGCAGGTGATCTGGTTGTCTCCGGATGCAAAGTTTGCCAAAGGTAAATCGATTCGTGGCGGTGTGCCGGTCTGTTGGCCATGGTTTGGCCCCCACGAAAATAACAAGGATTACCCGGCGCATGGCTACGCCCGCATGGTGCCCTGGGATGTAATAGAGGTTTCTTCTGAAAAAGGTGTTACCCGTATTACTTTCCGTATCGTGCAGGATGAAAAAGCCAAAGCCATGTGGCCACAGGATTGTGAGCTCGTAATGGTTTATAGCATTGGTAAAAAACTGGGAGTCGAATTGTTAACCCGCAATACTGGCAAGCAGGCGTTTGTTATTGGTGAGGCGCTTCATACTTACTTTGAAGTTGGCGATGTATCAAAAGTGACAATTGATGGTCTGGATGCATGCCCTTACCTGGATAAGGTGGATAACTTTAAACGCAAACAACAAAGTGGTGCTGTTGATATTAATCAGGAAGTGGATCGCATTTACCTGGAGTCGTCTGGTGATTGTGTTATTAACGACCCTGTCATGCAACGTCGCATACGCATCGCCAAACAGGGTAGCCATTCAACCGTAGTATGGAACCCCTGGATTGAAAAAGCTAACCAGATGGGAGACCTGGGGCCGGATGGCTACCTGAAAATGATTTGTGTAGAAAGCGCCAATGCGGCGGAGGATGTTGTCAATGTTTCACCTGGTAAGGAGCACTGTTTATCTGTAATTTACAGTATTGAAACATTGTAATAAAAAAGGGCCGTAAGGCCCTTTTTTATTTTGGTCGCCCTCTTGTCGAGAATATTTTCCGCTGACAAAATAGCCCTGTTTTTTTATTTGAACAGGGCTAAAGAACAATGATCATAGTGCCGACCTATCTCGATAATAGTTCAATACATGGCTTTGGTGTTTTTGCCAAAGAACCGATCAACAAAGGTGCAATTATTTGGGAATTCAACCCGTTATTTGATATTCGGTTTTCTCAGGAAGAGTTTGATAAATTGCCGCCATCTGCTCAACAGGAAATTGAGATTCATCTGTATCAGCCGGAACAGAACGGCATGCTTTATTATGAATCCACCATGGGTAAGTACATGAATCACTCGCGTGAACCCAATGTGGATTTTTCTAATGTGGGCCTGGGGGTCGCTACACGGGATGTGGTATCAGGTGAGGAATTAACCTGTGATTACCGTGACTTCATGGCAGATGTTTCGCATATCGATTACCTTTGAGCTTGCAGTATGCATCAGTGTAATTTCTTAGTTCATTTACACTGATGCATCAACCAGGCTTTTAAGCAATTTAGGCCACTTGAGGTGTTTCCGGCCAGACAGGAATAAACGGTTTGGGCGGTTCGATTGGCGGTAGTCCATGTGCCATGCGCGCCTTGTTGCATTTATCATTGGCTTCACCATGTTCCCAGGCAATGGCGAACTCACGACAGGTTGATGAGCGATCAGGATAAATATTGCAACTGACATTTAAACCTATGGTGCCTTGCAATGCAACGCAGCGTGCAGGACTGTCATCAGTCTTTCTCATGGCGACGAAATGTGAATTGATTTTCTCAGTGAGTTCAGCAGGCACTGTGCCTCCCGCTTCCTTACAGGCTTCACTCCAGTAAAAACTAATACGATAAAAGGCGCAGCAGGCGCCACAGCTAATACAAGGGTTGAACGCTACAACAGACATAGATATGCCCCAATAACGAACGGGTTGAATTTTGGAGGATGGATTATGGCTTTTTTTTCACGACTTTCAAGACAGGTGTAAACAAATATTTTTTGTCCTGGTCCCGTTTGACTCCGATTGCAATGGTTTTATTGAAGTGGTCTGCAACATGGCAAAGAAAAGCATAAACTGGTCAGCAGATATTACACGCAAGAGCAATGCTCTGGATCTGGAGTCGGGCGTTTTTACCTGGCCTGATGCAAAAAAAATTGCACAGTCATTAAAACGTTCTGCCGAACAAAGCAGTCGACGCAAGGCAGAACCGTTTCGCTCTGCCATGTCCATGCTGGTGTTTTATATTAATCGGGCAGGCAGCAAACTGGACCCGCAACAAAAGTTAATTCTGGAACAGGCCAAGGATGAATTACGAAAACTGTATAAAAAGTTATAGGGTGGGTGCAAAGCCTGATTTGCGCGAATAGCGGTATTTCATAATTAATACCGTAATCGCCAGCAACAGGGTAATACCATTGGCGAGAATGATAGGCATGGCATGAAGATAAAGTCCGTAGATCATCCATAAGGTCACGCCCAGGCTAAACAGAATAAACATACCGGTTGAAATGTCCGCAGCAGATTTGCTGCGCCAGGTTTTGATGACTTGCGGAATGAATGACAGGGTTGTCAGAATTCCCGCCAGCATCCCAAGGCTGTCAATGGTATTCATTGTCAATCATCCTATTGGATATGAGTTATTTAAAAGCCTTTAACGCAAATGAACGCAAAAAAATGTAAAGTATAAAATTGGTTCAATCTGGGATTTCATTATCAATTCATCAAGAAATGTATGAGATCAGGTTGCTTAATAAATTTATGCCTATTAGCGTTCATTTGCGTTTTCTTTTCAGTCTCTGGTCATGATTAGCCGTACACGCATAGATAGGCGGTATCGATCTTGACCTTGAGCTGGAATTTCTGATTGGCTTCAACAATAAACTGGTCACCGGCGTTAAAGGTTTTCCAGTCACTGGCGCCAGGCAGTTTCACGGTCAGTGCGCCACTGACAACGGTCATGGTTTCTTTTTCACTGGTACCAAATTCATAATCACCTGCGACCATAACACCGACAGTGGCGGGTAGGGTGGCAGTTTTAAAGCCAATGGATTTTACCTTGCCATCAAAATATTCGTTTACCTTCAGCATATTTGTGCTCCTCAATTTTGGCGGAGGAGTATAGCATGGCATTCCGGTTATGAAATCGTGCTTTGTGAGACAACCGTTGGTGAAAGTTTGTTTTCTGGTCGGCGAATGGCAAGTAGTCCGGCAATGGCAATCAGGACTGCGCCTGCAATGAAATAAATATCCAGTATTTCACCCCAG
This sequence comes from Gammaproteobacteria bacterium, assembly GCA_041592495.1. GTDB lineage: Bacteria > Pseudomonadota > Gammaproteobacteria > SZUA-229 > SZUA-229 > JBFHPZ01. The sequence goes on from JBFHPZ010000004.1 coordinate 21,080, forward strand.
AAAACATAACCAATGACGGAACCGTAAATAATGGAGAAGTAAGTGAGCGGTGCAATCTGTGCAGTTTGTGCAATGGAATAAGCACGGGTCAATAATAACTGGCCCAGGGTGCCGGTAATGCTAATCCCCAATAACAACAACCATGCATGCATACCTGGCATTTGCCAGGCCCATAACATGGGTATGGATGAAATCAGCGTGGCCAGGAATGCAAAATAAAAAACCACGCGTGATGTCGGCTCACTACGTCCCAGGCGACGCACAGTGGTTTTGGCAATTGCCGCGAGCAGTCCGCCCAGTAAACCAATCAATACTACCCAGTTAAAATCACCGTTGGGTTTCAGTATCAAAGCAACACCGATAAAACCTACGGGTAATGCCAGTAACGCCAGTCGTGGCGCCGATTCCTTTAACCAGAGCCAGGCAATGAACGGTATAAAAAACGGTGCCGTCATTTTTAATAACAGACCTTCCGCCAGGTGCAAATTTGCAAGCGCATAAAAAAAACAATACATGGCAGCAAGGCCCATGGTTGCGCGCAAAAAATGCAAATGAATGACCTGGGTTTTAAGTCGGCTGAAGCCTTGATGCCAGAACCAGGCGGTTAGTAGCAGAAGTCCAATCAGGTTTCGTAAAAAAACAGTCACTTCATTGGGTAATTCGATAGATACCGTCTTAACCAGTGCGCCCATGGAGGCAAACATGAGTTCAGAAAGCAGAACGAAAAGTGCACCGTGAATAATATTTTGGGGGTAAAGCATGGATACCTTATGCAGGAACAGCTGATATCAGCATCCACATTGTAAGGCCTGGCGTTTAAAAAGAAAGGCGGGAGGGGGTCCCGCCTTATAAATGCAAGAGTCAGGATTCTGAGCACTTCAGAACTTAACTAGCAAATATGACCGGGTTTGATTGTTCGAGTTCAGTCAACGCTGATATTTTTTTAGCAGACAGTTCCCGTTCAAAAAGATGGATGACAATGTTTATTACCAGGTTGCGCCAAATCACGCAGTAAATGTGTGAAATGCCGCAGATTGGTATTCCTTCAATGCTCGGTGGACTGGCTAACTCATTGAACAATAAGAACAAAATAATTCGGCTCGTAACTTGCAGCGGGATCTGTTTGAGTTTTCAATCCAAAATAATAAAGGAATAAATGAAATGCGTTGTCCATTGAATTGTCGGCGGGTGCTGGTCACTGCGCTGATCACTGCCCTTGCTAACGGTGTTGCTATCGCCGAAGAGGAGCAAATTCCAACCATCAGTGTAACTGCCCCAGCCTTAAGTGAAGGCCAGAATCTGAATGCCGAGTCGGTTGATGCAAAAGTCATCGAATCCCTTGCGCCGGCAACTAGCGACACAGCCAGTCTTTTACGTAACACACCGGGTCTCAATCTGCAGGGTTCCGGTGGTGTTTCCAGCTTGCCGGTAATTCATGGTCTGGCGGATGATCGTCTGCGTATCAAAGTCGATGGTATGGACCTGATTTCTGCCTGTGGCAATCATATGAACCCACCCCTGTCCTATATTGACCCGACCAATGTCGCTACTGCGACAGTGTTTTCCGGAATTTCTCCGGTCAGCGTCGGCGGTGACAGTATCGGCGGCACCATTCTGGTAGACGCAGGTGATCCGGAATTTGCCAGCGCCGGGGAAGGCAGCTTATTCAAAGGTGAGGCTGGTTTTTTCTATCGCAGTAATGGGAACGCCTACGGGGATAACCTCAAGGCCACCGCTGCGTCTGAAAATTTCAGCATGACTTATAGCAGTTCCACAGCCCAGTCCGATGACTATAAGGCCGGGGATGATTTCA
>JBFHPZ010000005.1:0-21975 GCA_041592495.1 Gammaproteobacteria bacterium
ACCGTAATATCAATACTTTTTGCATTTTGTAGTTTGCGCAGAGCTTGTATGCCCTGGGCCGGATTATCCAGTCCAACGCCATTCACGGCGATAATCACATCATTGGGATCCAGGCCAACCTGATCAAACAGGGCGCGATCTCCCTGGGGTTGTAAGCGGTAACCCCGTAGTTTGCCATTCTCGTTATAAGGAATAGGAATAGCATATTCACCAAAGGCGGTTGGATTACGCAGAATCTTCTGGCGTATGTCCGATAACACTTCACCCGGGGTTGAAGGGGCTCCCCTCACATCAGCCTGACCTTGGTCTGCGGATTGAATCAGTCCGTCGCCATCGAAATCATTGGGTAAACGCAGTGTTTCGTAGCGACCATTGTTTTCCAGAATGACACGATCACTATGAATTTCTTTGACCGTGGCACTGCTAATTCGGTCACCTACGGCGTAAATATTTTCTTCACCATTTTTACCCATGGCAATAATGGCACTGGCCTGCTCCATGGGGGTGGCTGCGAGCAAACCTTTTAAAACCAGATTCAGGCGTGTTTCGGGTGCATCAGTTTGGACCTGTGCTGGGGCCTGTGATTGAAAAACACCAAATAAATGGGCCTGACTGAGTTGCTGTATTTTTTGCTGTAATGCGGATTGTGATTGCAATGAGGTGTTAACAACGGCGGCAGGCGCTAATGGAGCATTGCCGGTTTCAGGCACAGGAATCAATAACCAGGTCAGTTTGGCCAGGGTAAAGCTGCAGGCGATCACCAGCACCAGCGTTAACAGGCCAGGCAATGTTTTGTGCAATTTCTGGAGATCAATCGATTTGGAAATTAAACTAACCGAAGCATTCATTTATGTAATTTACTAATTATGTGTTGCGCTATTGTTACTCAAAATACCGCGAATTGCATCTTGGATGCAGCAGCAAAGCGTGACAGACGTCCCGTGTTAACCCGATTTAGGGATGATTTAGCGCACACTAAAACTATCAGACATAAAAAAGCCCGGCTTAAACCGGGCTTCTTTTATCCTGATAAAGGATATTTACACCATATCCTTCAGGCCTTTCAGCGGCAGTACTTTAACCACAGTACGAGCTGGTTTGGCTTTGAACATCACTTCTTCTTTAGTGAAGGGGTTGATGCCTTTACGAGCCTTGGTGGCTGGTTTGCGAATTGTTTTGATTTTCATCAGTCCAGGAATGATGCAGGTACCTGCACCGCCTTTCTTGACATGACCATTGATAATGTCGGTCAGGCTGTTGAATACAGCTGCAACCTGTTTTCTTGATAACTCAGTTTGTTCAGCAATGGTATTCATGATTGCAGATTTTGTCATGGCTTCTTTAATGGCCTTGACGTTTTTTGGGGCAGCCGCAACAGCTTTTGCTTTCTTGGCTACTTTTTTCTTCGCAGCTTTTTTCTTAACCGCCATACTCAGAGTGCTCCTAATGATTTCTATTTTAATAGCAGAGTAATTGTTGAATAATGCCATGCATTATTCTTGTGAGAATTGTTAGTGCTTTTGCACTTTAATTCAAGCGTTTTTATAAAAAATATTGGTTAAATATGCAGGAATTCAGCTATTTTTCGGCTTTTATAGTGGGTTTGTTGGGTGGAGTGCACTGTGTGGGCATGTGTGGTGGAATTGTGGGTGCTCTAAGTTTCAATATTAAAACCCAACAAAACCTGTCTTCAAATCTGTTAAAAATCCTTTTGGGTTATAACCTGGGGCGTCTTTTTAGCTATACATTGGCCGGCGCCATTATGGGAGGTATAGGTTGGGCGGCAACACACTGGCTGGATATGCGTCAACTGCAAATGTTATTACAGGTGTTTGCAGCAGTGTTTTTGATGTTGCTGGGTTTATATCTTGCCGGCTGGTGGCCGCTGCTGGTTCATCTTGAAAAACTCGGTGGACATGTGTGGAAAAAAATTGAACCTGCAGGTCGTAAATATATACCGGCGACTCACTGGTATCATGCGCTGTTACTCGGAATGTTATGGGGCTGGTTGCCCTGTGGCCTGGTTTATAGTGTGTTGATCTGGTCTGTATCTGCCGGCAGCTTTTATCAGGGTGGCTTGTTAATGTTGTGTTTTGGACTTGGCACCTTACCCAATTTGTTGGCCATGGGTGTGTTCGCGCAACAGCTGAACCAGTTTGTAAGACGTCAGGGCATTCGGCAATTAGCCGGTGTAATGGTCATGTTGTTTGGCGTCTGGCAACTTTACTTTGTTATTTCGGCAGGTTGATTAAGATCGTTTAATGATGTCCGGCAATTGCTGGGGATCATCAATGCAGACCCGCTTTTCCCTCCCGGTTTCTCCCGATAATAAGGTAATCCGTGATTTTGCTACCTTGAACAATTTGGCAAGATAGGCCAGCAAATGTTGGTTGGCCTTGCCGTCGATGGGGGGCGCAGTGATACGAATTTTCAGGCAATCACCGAGTATTTCGGCAATCTCATCTTTAGATGCCCGTGGCTGCACCTTGATGCGTACTATCAGCTTATTATCTTTCCATTCATAAAAACTTGTCATCAGAGCAGATAATGCAGGCTTTGTTTAATAAACATAATGGCGATGATGGCAAAGATGGGAGATATATCGATGCCACTAATAGGCGGTATGAGTTTTCTAAAGGGTCGCAATACCGGTCGGGTCAGGCTGCCGAGGATACTCATGACCGGATTGTAAGGGTCAGGGCTTATCCAGCTTAAAATTGCCTGAATAAAAATAGCAAATAGAAAAATACTCAAAATCAAATCAATAGTTTCAAACACGGCGACAACAGCAAGACTGATAATCGATAAAGCTGCAGGATCGATACCGTTAATCATTGAAATCAATGCCAGTTTGACGGCTGTTATGAGCAACACCAGTATCAGCGTCGCGAAATCTATGCCCCAGTAACCGGGAATAATGCGACGTAACGGGAGCACAGGTGGGTTGGTGACTTTTACGATGAACTGTGACAGGGGATTATAGAAATCTGCTCTTGCCCATTGTAACAACAGGCGCAACATCAATAACAGCGTGTATAGATAAAGCAAAGTGTCGATGAGAAATGCAAAAGGATTCATGAATCTTTTCCTAAAATTTCGGCAAGTTCGGATGCGCGATGACAGGCTGCGGAGAGCGCCTTGCTAACCAGTGTTTCAAAACCGTTTTGTTGAAAGCAGTTAATGGCGGCTTCTGTGGTGCCGCCTTTGGATGTTACTTTTGTGCGCAGTATGTCTGGAGTATCACTGCTTTCGATGGCCATGCGAGCAGCGCCCAACGCGGTTTGTAATGTTAATTGTCTTGCTGTGTCTGCATCGAGGCCGAGTTGTTCGCCGGCTTTTTGCATGGCTTCCATCATCAGAAAAAAGTAGGCAGGACCCGAGCCGGAAACTGCAGTGACTGCGTCCAGTAAGGATTCAGTATCCACCCATAGATTGATACCTGCGGTTGCCAGAATGGCGTCGGCCAGTCGGCGTTGTTCTTCAGTAACATGATCGTTAGCAAACAAACCTGTTGCGCCCGTCTGTAATAATGCAGGTGTGTTGGGCATGCAACGCACGATGGCGCAATTGCCACCCAGCCAGCGATCAATGTCACTGCTGCGAATACCGGCGGCAATAGAAATCAGAAGCGGTTGCTTCTGTTGCACCAGGCTGGACGATGCGCGACAAACATCCTGCAAAATTTGCGGTTTAACTGCCAGCACAACAATATCCGACTGTTCGATGGCCTGATGGTTATCAGTGGTGGTTTGTATGCCGTATTGTTGTTGCAGGGCCTGTAATTTAACGGCATCAGGTTCGGCTACGGTTATCAAATCACTGGCATAGCCATTGGAAATGAGGCCGCCAACCAGGCTGGTTGCCATGTTGCCGCCGCCGATAAATGCAATTCTGGAATTCATAGTGTTTGGCCTGTGTGGTGTGGCGAAAAGTTTACATCATCTTGGGCGCTTTTCGGGGACGATAACCAAAAATCGCCGTACCGATGCGTACAATGGTCGCACCTTCGGCTATTGCGGCTTCCATATCATCGGTCATGCCCATAGATAAGGTGTCCAGTTCAAGCCCCTGCTGATTGAGGATTTTCAGTGCGTCATACAGCTTATGGAATGCGTCGCGCTGTGCAGAGAAATCCTCGGTTTCCTGGGGAATGGCCATTAATCCACGTAATTTAATATGAGGCAGTGTAGACACCTCGGCTGCAATTCCCGGTAAATCCACAAGCGACATGCCGGCCTTGCTGGTTTCCTGGCTGATATTGACTTGCAGGCAGATATTCAGTGGCGCTAAGTCTGCAGGGCGTTGTTCGCTCAGCCGATGCGCAATTTTCAAGCGGTCGACGCTATGAACCCAGTCGAACAAGCGGGCGATATCCCGGGTTTTATTGGATTGGATGGCGCCAATGAAATGCCAGTGAATATCCAGGTCTTTTAACGCCAGCATTTTATCCATGGCTTCCTGCAGGTAACTTTCTCCAAAATCTTGCTGACCACAGGCGTAGGCTTGCTGGATGGCTTCGGCCGGATGGGTTTTACTGACGGCCAGCAGAGTCAGCTCACCGGCCGATCTCTGGTATTTCTCGGCATAGTCTGCAATCTTTTGCCGGATTTGTTCTATATTCTCCGCGATGTTGATCATAATGCTAATTTGTTCTGACGGTAGTTCAAAAAATCGTCTATAAAAAAGAGATTATAAAAGTTCATTGCCACTTTGGCATTTGCTGTGGGGAGTTTCCATGGATATTGCTCAATTATTAGCCTTCGGGGTTAAAAACGGCGCCTCTGACTTGCATTTATCTGCCGGTTTGCCGCCAATGATTCGTGTCGACGGCGACGTACGACGCATAAACATTGACGCCATGGGTCATGAAGATATTCATGCCATGGTGTATGACATTATGAATGACAAGCAACGCAAAACCTTTGAAGAATACTGGGAATGCGACTTTTCATTCGAGATACCCGGGCTGGCGCGCTTCCGTGTTAATGCATTTAATCATAACCGGGGCGCTGGCGCTGTATTTCGTACCATTCCGTCAAAAATCCTCACCCTTGAAGAGCTGAATGCTCCCAAGATTTTCGAGAAAATTTCACAAAACCCCCGTGGTATCGTGCTGGTAACGGGACCAACCGGTTCAGGTAAGTCTACAACTCTGGCGGCCATGGTGAATTACGTGAATGAAAATGAATATGGCCATATTCTCACCATCGAAGACCCGATTGAATTCGTTCATGAAAGTAAAAAATGTTTGATTAACCAGCGTGAAGTACACCGTGATACGCTTGGATTTAATGAAGCACTTCGATCAGCCCTGCGTGAAGACCCTGATGTTATTCTGGTGGGCGAAATGCGTGACCTTGAAACCATTCGACTGGCTTTGTCCGCTGCGGAAACAGGTCATTTGGTTTTCGGAACCCTGCATACCAGTTCGGCTGCCAAGACCATCGACCGTATAGTGGATGTATTCCCGGCGGCTGAAAAAGAAATGGTGCGCGCCATGTTGTCTGAATCATTGCGTGCGGTTATTTCCCAAACCCTGTTGAAAAAAATTGGTGGTGGTCGTGTTGCGGCCCATGAAATCATGATTGGTACGCCGGCGATTCGAAACCTGATTCGTGAAGGCAAAATTGCACAAATGTATTCGGCTATTCAAACCGGCCAATCCATTGGTATGCAAACCCTTGACCAGAATCTGAAAATGCTGGTGGAGAAAGGCGTAGTTTCTAAAGATGAGGCAGCATCCAAAGCTTCCAATAAAGATAATGTGTAATTTAGAGCAAAAGAATCAGACTATGTACAAGCGTTTTGGAGAATGTCATGGATAGAGATAAGGCGATACGATATATGCACGATCTGCTGCGCATGATGGTGCAGAAAGGTGGATCGGATTTGTTTGTCACTGTCGGCGCTTCACCCTCGATGAAAATTGATGGCAAAATGACACCCTTGTCCAATCAACCTTTATCACCTCAGCACACCCAGACGCTGGTGCGTTCTATTATGAATGACAAACAGCTGGGTGAGTTCGAGAAAACACAGGAAGTGAACTTTGCCATCAGCTTGCCTGGCGTTTCCCGTTTTCGTGTAAATGCGTTTACCCAACGTGGCTCCATGGGCATGGTGTTGCGATTGATTCAATCCGATATTCCCAAGTTTGAAGAATTGAATATGCCACCGGTGCTGCAGGATATCGCCATGACCAAACGTGGTCTGGTGATATTTGTGGGTGCTACCGGTTCCGGTAAGTCAACATCGCTTGCCGCCATGATTGGTTATCGTAACGAGAACAGTCATGGTCATATCATAACTATCGAAGATCCAATCGAATTTGTGCATCAACACAAAAACTGTATTGTGACCCAGCGCGAAGTGGGTGTGGATACTGCAAATTATGAAATTGCGCTTAAAAACACATTGCGTCAGGCGCCGGATGTTATTCTCATTGGTGAGATCCGTGATCGTGAAACCATGGAATACGCCATAGCGTTTGCGGAAACAGGGCACCTTTGTTTATCAACCCTGCATGCCAACAGTACCAACCAGGCGCTGGACCGTATTATCAACTTCTTCCCTGAAGATCGCCGAGCGCAATTATTAATGGATTTGTCTTTGAATCTTAAGTCTGTTATTTCGCAACGCCTGATTCCTTTGAAAGGTGGCGAAGGTCGAATTCCAGCCGTTGAAGTTATGTTGAACACGCCATTGATGTCAGATCTGATCTTCAAGGGCAATGTTCATGAAATGAAAGAGCTCATGTCGAAATCCAACGAGTATGGTATGCAAACTTTCGACCAGGCTTTATTCCTGCTGTATGAAAGTGGTTATATTACCTACGAAGATGCATTGCGCAATGCTGATTCGATCAATGACCTGCGTCTGAAGATCAAGTTGCAGGGTAAAGATGCCAAGAATCTTGATTTGATGCAGGAAGTGTCGGGCCTCAAAATGCAGGAAGATGAAGAAGCAAACAAACACCGCTTACGTTAAAGCGTTAATATTATTTTCTAATCTGGATACAGTATGAACCTTGAGCCTTATCTGAAACTCATGGCTGAAAAAGGCGGCTCTGACCTTTTCTTTACTACCGGTGCGCCAATCAGTATGAATATTGAAGGGCGCATGCATGCCATTGGTAAAAAACCTCTCGAACCAGGCATGGCTAAAAAGATTGCCTACAGTGTTATGGATGACCAGCAACAAATGGGTTTTGAGGCTACGCTGGAAATGAATATGGGTATGTCCATGAAGGACATTGGTCGTTTCCGTATTAATGTTTATATGCAACGTGGCGAAGTATCTCTGGTAATACGCTATATCAAGGCCAAGATTCCCAGTATTGATCAACTTAATTTGCCACATAAACTGAAAGATATTGTGCTGGAACAGAAGGGTCTGGTTCTGGTGGTGGGTTCAACCGGTTCTGGTAAGTCGACCTCGCTTGCAGCGATGATTGATTATCGTGCTGAGACTGTGCCAGGGCATATTCTCACCATCGAAGACCCGATTGAATATATGTTCCATCACAAAAAAGCCATCGTGTGTCAGCGTGAAGTTGGGCTGGATACCTTGTCCTATGAAAATGCTTTGCGTGAAGCCATGCGTGAAGCGCCTAATGTCATCATGATTGGTGAGGTGCGTGACCGGGAAACCATGGAAGCAGCTATTCAGTATGCAGATACAGGCCACTTGTGTTTAACCACATTGCATGCGGTTAATGCCAATCAGACACTGGATCGAATTCTGAGTTTTTATCCGCCGGATGCGCGTAACCAGATACTGATGGATTTATCGATGAATTTACGTGCAGTTATTTCACAACGACTGGTAACCAGCATGACGGGTAAGCGTGTTGCTGCTATCGAGATTATGCTGAATTCACCTTATATTTCCGAATTGATTCGTCGTGGCGAATTTCATGAAGTTAAAGAGGTTATGGAAAAAGGTGAAGCTGATGGTATGCAAACTTTCGATCAATCACTTTATCAATTGTTCAAGGAAGGCAAGATTGATATCAAAACTGCATTATCCAACGCAGACTCACGCAGTAATCTGGAATGGAAAATTAATTTTGGCGGCGGCGTAACAGAAAAGAATACAGCAGAAGATACCCTTCAGTTTGCCAGCAATGGCATGGATGATTTGCCTGAAGTTAAATAATCAACAAAAATAATGTGTGTTTTATTTAATCCGAGGATGCATTGTCATCCTCGTTTTGTATCTGGATCTGATTCTGTTTAAGCCAGGCTAATGCGTGTTCACGTGAAGAAAATGTGCGCAAGTTCCAGGGTTTGTCCCTGGGAATGCTGTTGAGGCTGACAGTCGCAACTTCGGAAATATGTGTATAGGTGACAACTGCCATGGAATAAATCTGTGGAATAGTGGCGATTTTTAACTGGGCATCAAAAGTATAGGTATAGGCATTGAGTTTGTTGACCAGTATGGAGAATGGCGCGACAAGATGTTCAATCAGGAAGCTGTGGTAGTTGTCCACCATGGCTTCGTTCATTTCAATGCCTTCATTAATAATAACTTCGGCAATATCCGGTTGTAGAATAATTATTCGGCCAAAATCGAGTTTGTGGTCGTTCATTTTATTTCTTAATAGCAAAATGCTTTATAAAAGGATCATATAAAGAGACGTGGGTGGAAGCAATACAATTATTTGAATTGTATTGGTTTCATTTAGATAATTCGTCGAAAAATCTAGCTAAATGCCAAGAGAATGGATTGTCCAGCTTGATCCGCCTGCAATTGCTGCAGGATGATGGCTTAGTACAAGTTCTTCGGTTTGAACCAGCATTTTTTCAGGCACATCAACCATGAGTAACACTTCACCATGGGAAAGCGCATCTTCAAACTCTTTTAAGTGCACCTTGGGTATGCGTGCTGCAAATAGATCACCCAGTAAAAAAGTTGCCAGCATAATTATAAATGCAGCAATCGCGAGACCTGTAAACTCAATCCACAGGGAAGCTATCAGGACGCACAGCGCTATAAAGAAAATGACCAGGTTGCTGTTCCAGGCAATTCGCTCAATGCGTTGCGCCATATCCAGACGTTGCCATTGTGGATTTTCTTTGTTGGGCTTCAGGTCGTTGAGATTACGTTTGAGTGCATGGATATGCTGGTGTTTGATGCCTGAATTTGCAAGGTCATCTACAACATGTTTGGTGAGTATTTCATCCGGTAATAAAAAATAAAGTCGAATAAACATTATATAACTCCTTGTAGTGGGGGATTACTATTCCCTGGTGATACTGGCCACGTCCCTGTGATCACAGGAATTCAAAAGTGATTGGGCTCAGCCTTCAGCTACATAATCATCCGATGAATCACCCTGTAAGGTAATGCGTCCATCGTCGTTATGACTCCAGTGCAGAAATTCATCACGGTTTTGTTCGTTTTCAAAATAAATTTCCAGGCCATCGACACCGTTGCCCTGATAGACACAAGGGTGCATGTCGGGATTAGATACTTCTTGCTGGGTGATTGGGTCAATTGTGACGCGTATATGCATGACACGATCCTCCTGGGAGGTGGGGGTGTCAGTACACTCTATAATTACTGACTAAAACAGTCAAGTATTATGCTTCTAGTTATTACTTATCGCCAGGTACTAAGGGATAACACCAGTTTATGTGAAGAACCAGAAGCACACTGCAATGGCCGCGATAAAACCACATGCATCGGCTATGAGTCCTACCTGTAGTGCATATCGGGTTTTAGTGATGCCTATCGCGCCGAAATAAACGGCTAATACATAGAGTGTGGTTTCAGTGGAACCAAACATGGTGGCTGCAATTTTAACCAGCAAGGAGTCTACACCATGGGTTTGTATCAGCTCTGCCAGCACACCGACAGAAGCGCTGCCGGACATGGGGCGCACAATGGCCATAGTTAGAACTTCCGGTGGAATACCAAAATAATTGAACACCGGACTGACAAAATTGCTTAGCACTTCCATGGCGCCACTGGCACGGAACATGGCGATGGCAAATAGAATGGCGACAAGATAAGGAATGATTTTAACAGCAATACTAAAACCATCCTTGGCGCCCTCTACAAATTCTTCATACACCGCAACTTTTTTATACAGGCCGTGACTGACAATAAATAAAATGAGCAAAGGAATAATGAATGCGGTTAATTCCTGCATGCTTAAGTTCTCATTCGCGCATAGGTTTTGGCGACCACAATAGCAACCAGCGTAGAACTGAGTGTCGCCAGAATAATTGGCAACATCAGTTCCGAAACCTGTGTGCCCATGAGTGCAACCAATGTCACCGGTGGCAGTAATTGAACGCTGGATGTGTTTAAGGCCAGAAACATACACATGGCATCGCTGGCTTTATCTTTCCTGGTATTTAGGGTTTGTAGATGTTGCATCGCCTTGATTCCCAGTGGCGTTGCGGCATTGCCCAGACCAAGTACATTGGCGGCAAGATTAAGGCTGATGCTGGCCATGGCAGGATGGTCTTTGGGTATATCCGGAAACAGCCAGCGCAACAGGGGTTGAATAATTTTTACAAAGAGATAAACCAGGCCGCTCTTTTCAGCAATCTGCATTAAACCCAGCCAGAGCGCCATAATACCCGCAAGGCCTATGGCCAGTTTGACTGCAAATTCAGCCATATCAAAAGCAGCATCTGTGATGGCTTTTAATTTAACCCAGTGGATCTCGGGTAATATCAGGCTAAGCTGCTGGTTGCTGTGATCAATGGTAATTAACCGGGCACGTATTTCACTGGTGTTTTTGCTATGCTGGTGTTGGGCAATCAGTTGCCATGGTGCCGGCGAACTCGCATCAATGCTTATGATAATGTCGCCTGCTGATTCGTGCATCTTCTGCTGAAGTATGCGCCCGCGTAATGTGGAATTATTGAAGTTTAAAATAAGAAGATTCGGGTTATTTGTTTCGGAATAGGTCAGAGTATAGATATGGCCATTATTGTAGGTGTTGCTTAACTCGTCCTGAATATCATTGCCAAATGCAAACAGAATACTAATGATGATCAGTCCGGCCCACAGGTAATTCAGCATGTTTAAAAACCAGGAAAATAAAATGATGCGTTTATTAGGTTTGGTATTGTGTTGCTTATTGATCACAAATGCAAAGGCGGAAGACGATACTGTCTGGGCCAGAACTATACAGAATGTTTCTTCTTCAATCGTTTCTATTCGGGTAGATGCGGTCCGGTCATTCGATACCGCCGCCAGCAGCACGACACAGGCTACCGGATTTGTAGTGGATGCACAGCGGGGTTTAATACTGACTAATCGCCATGTGGTGCAAGCCGGTCCAGTGGTAGCGGAAGCGCTGTTTTCCAATCATGAAGAAGTGGAATTAAAACCGGTGTATCGCGACCCGGTGCATGATTTCGGATTTTTTCAATATGATCCAAAATCCCTGAAGTTTATCAATCCCAAATCTTTAAATTTACGGCCGGATCGTGCCAGGGTGGGCCGTGAGATTCGCGTTGTAGGTAACGATGCCGGGGAGCAATTATCCATTCTCGCGGGCACACTGGCACGTCTGGATCGCCCGGCACCGGATTATGGTCGCGGTCGTTACAATGATTTCAATACGTTTTATTACCAGTCGGCTTCCGGTGTTTCCGGTGGCTCGTCCGGCTCACCTGTCATTGATATCAACGGTGATGTTATTGCCCTGAATGCAGGCGGTAACCGCAATGCCGCCTCCAGTTTCTTTTTGCCACTGGAGCAAGTGGTGCGTGCGCTGAAGTCACTTCAGCAAAATGCAGATATCAGTCGCGGCACATTACAAACCACATTTGAATATGAGCATTATGATGAGGCGCGACGACTGGGTTTGCGACCCGAACTGGAAGCAGAGTTACGCAAGGTGAATCATGGTTTTGGTTTGCTGATTGTCAGATACAGTTTGCCGGGCGGTCCGGCGTATGGATTGTTGCAACCGGGTGATATTGTTATCAAGGGCTGGGCAGGAAAACAAAAACCAAAGTGGATTCGGCAATTTTTCGAGCTGGAAAAATTGCTGGATGAAAATGTAAATCAAACAATTCATTTATTGCTGGAACGCAATGGTGCACCAGTGGAAGTTGAATTACAGGTCGGTGATTTACATGACATTACACCGAATAGATACATCAGCTTTGGTGAATCTGTTGTGCATAACCTTTCCTATCAGCAGGCACGACATTTAAATCGTCCGGTTCAAGGTGTTTATGTGGCGCAACCGGGTTTTGTGTTTTCCACTGCCGGTGTACCTGCAGGTGCCGTAATTTTACAAATTGATAACCGGGATGTTAGTAATCTTGATGAATTTGAACAGGTGCTTGATTCCTTGAGCGACGGCAAGCAGGTCAGCGTGCGATTTATTACTTTCCAGGAAACCATGCGCACTCACGTAACCATAATGAATATGGATCGACGCTGGTTTCCCATGCACAAATGTGTGCGTAATGATTTAAAAGGCTACTGGCCATGTGAGGCTTTGGCGCAAGGCCCTATCAAACATCTACAACAGCCAGTGAATGTGGATTTTGTTAAATATAAGGATCCACGTGCAGAGCGTCTGTCCTCATCCATGGTCTATGTACAGTTTGATATTCCCTACCATGTTGATGGTGTTCAGGAAACCCATTATGGCGGTGCGGGTCTGGTGATTGATGCGGCAGATGGGCTTGTACTGGTTGATCGCAATACCGTACCTATCGCCATGGGTGATGTCAGAATTATATTTGCCGGTGCTGTTGATTTGCCTGGTCGCGTGTTGTTCGTGCATCCGCTGCATAACTTTGCCATTGTGAAATATGATCCCGTGCTGCTCGGAAATTCCAAAATTAAAACTGCACCCATGCGAAGCACGAGGCTTGAATCCGGTGATGATGTCTGGTTAGTGGGCATCAAGGGCGATCAAAGTTTGTTAGTAGAACAAATGAAAGTGGCATCGATTGATCCGCTGGAATTTGCCATACCCCAGGTACCGACATTCCGTGAAACCAATCTGGATGTTGTCACCCTGAACAATGCGCCATTCACCCATGGAGGTGTGTTGACAGATAAAAACGGTGATGTTGTTGCTACCTGGTCAAGTTTTTCCTATGGCGAGGGCAGTGAACATAAACAATTTGAATGGGGTGTGCCCATTGAAATGATTCAGGAATTGCTTGATCAATGGCGGTGCTGCAAAACATTTAAAATTTATTCCCTTGAGGTTGAGCTGGCAAGCTTGTCCATAGCGCAGGCGCGAAAACTGGATATGAGCAATGAATGGCTGGAAAAATTTCAGGATAGCGATGGCAAACGACAGGTGCTTGCTGTATCAAGACGTGTTGCCGGATCAGATGCCCATGACAAACTTCAGGAAGGTGATTTGCTGGTTAAAGTGAATGGCAAACTGGTCAGAACATTTCGTGATGTTGAACGCAACAGCCAACAGGAAAATGCAACATTGACCATTGTTCGTTCCGGCAAGGAAATGGATGTCCTTGTTAAGACAGCATTGCTGAATGGACGCGGCACTGATCGTATTATTCGCTGGAATGGTGCCCTGTTACAGAATCCACATCGCGCTCTTTCAGCACAAAGAGGTATCAGGCCAGAGGGTGTTTATATTTCATTTGTGTGGTGGGGTTCGCCGGCCAGTCGTTATCAACTGAGTGCGCTTTATCGCATCACCGAGATGGATGGTGAAAAGGTCAATAACCTGGATGAGTTTATAAAGCTGGCGCAACTCAAACAATCGAAAACTTATATTCAACTAAAGGTCCTGGATTTGATTGATCGTGAAGCGGTGATTACCCTGAAACAGGATCACATCTACTGGCCAACACGTGAGGTATTCTGGGATGGTGAGGGCTGGATGAGCAGGGACTTGTAATTTTAATGCTGGAACAGTTGTCGTACCGGCAGCACAGGCTTGACTGAAAATTTTCTCATGACAGTCACCTTTGCATTAAAACTAATCGCAATAATGCACTATTAAGGATTAGCGTTTACCTTCAGCCCATCTTTGTTGTTCATCAAGAATCCGTTGTTCTTCCATAAGTTTACGCATGGATTCCTCATAACGGCGGCGTTTTTCCGCCATAACGGCTTCAGCTTCACGACGAGCCTGTTCTTCCCGTTGTTTTTCCTGCTCGCGGGCACGGGCTTTATCAGCAGAGGATGTGCTTTGTTGTTTCTGCAGAGTCTGCTGGGTCTCAAGCTGGGCTTTTTCGCGGGCGCGTATTTCGGCTTCTACGGCGGCAATTTCATTGTCAATTTCAGTGTGTCCCAGTGAGCTGGCGCGACTCAGTAATTCTCGTGCCTTAACCAGGTCTTTTTCAACGGCTATGCCATGATGATGCATTTGTCCCAGTAGCAAAATGGAATCGGATTCCAGTGATTGTGCGCCTTGTTTAATGTTTTTTAGCCAGGCTTCATGTTTGTTTTTGTCATAACCACGATGTTTGATTTCCAGGTAAATAATACGATTTTTTGCTGGCTCATAACCCTGATCGGCTGATTTCTGGTACCAGCCCAGGGCTTCATCAAGATTGCTTTCAACGGCAACACCCAGTTCATACAGGGTGCCCAGCTTGTACTGTGCGAGATGGTTGCCCTTCATAGCCAGTTTTTCCTGGAACTGGAAAATCCTGGCTCCAAAATCACCCAATGCATCATCGGCTAAAGTGGGATTGCTGGTTAGTGTGATCAGGAAAATTAGAATGAAAATGAAATAGTTATTTTTTTTACGCATTTGCAGTACCTGGATTATGGGGGAGTCAAATCAATGCACCTCGTTTTATCATTTGGTTATTCAGAACTTTAGTATAGTACATATAGAAAAACAGGCTTATTAACTGGTTTTATAGGCGTGCGTACAGGCTCTTAAGCATGTTATTTCGTCATATTCTGGATAATATCCAGTCAGGTGTTTAGACTTTGTAAACAGGCCTTATTAAGGAAACCATGTGGATCCGCAAATTCTGCAGCAGCGAGCCCGTGCATTTGATCACCTGTTTGATGCTGTGGTGGTGACAGATCTTGACGGCATTATTATTGACTGGAATACGGGTTCCGAGCTTTTGTATGGCTATACTCGTAAAGAAGTTATAGGTAAGCCCGTTAGTCTGCTGCATGTGCCGGAAGATCATGAGCGTATTACGGAAGAAGTCCTGTCAGCCCTTGCGCGGGATGGCAAGTGGTATGGTGAAATTAAAATGCTGCACAGGGATGGCAGTATTGGCTGGATTGAATCCATGGTTGTGCCCTTGCTGGATGATAGCGGGAATGCCATAGGCGCGCTTGGTATTAATCGTAATATCAGTGAACGACTGGAAAATGAAGAACGCCTGGCGCAGCTTGCCCATTATGACCAGCTCACCGGATTACCTAATCGCTATTTGTTTATCGATCGTTTGCAGCAATTGATTCATCATGCCACCCGGCATAATCGGCTCTTTGCATTGCTTTATGTTGATCTCGATGACTTTAAGAAAATCAATGATCAATATGGTCATGTTGTGGGCGATAAGGTGTTGCAGATGGTGTCCGCCAAATTTCATCATGCGGTACGGGCGTCGGATACGGTTGCGCGTATTGGCGGGGATGAGTTTGTGATATTGCTGGAAAGGATTAATGAGCCCGAGGAGGCTTCGCGGGTGGCCGAGACCATAGTAAAGCTGATGCATGAGCCGTTGGTTATTGGGGATAAGCGCCTGATGCAGACCGGCAGCATTGGCATTGCCATCTATCCGCGGGACGGTGTGTCGCTGGATGAGTTGTTGTCGCAATCAGACCATGCCATGTACCAGGTAAAGCATCTGCATAAGGATGATTACCGCTAGGTTTCTAGGGTTCGCTAAATTGATCCCAGTAGGGATTGTCTCCAAATCGCTGAATTAAAAAATCTATCAGTGTTCGCACTTTTTGCGGCAAGTGCCGCTGCGCCGGATAGATGGCATATACATTGGCCTGGGGCAGGGTGTAGTTTTTCATTATGGGTACCAGCAGCCCCTGTTCTATTGCCTGATAACTAATAAAGTTGACTGAAGACAGAATGCCCAGGCCATCAATGGCCGCTTTTAATAACACATCACCATTATTAGCACGCATGCGATACGGTACCCGTGTAGAAATCAATTTGCCCTGCTTATCCAGAAACTGCCATAACTGCCCCTCCGGCACATTGCTATAGCTGAGTCCCAAATGGTGCTTAAGTTGTTCTGGATGCTCCGGTTCACCATGCTGTAGTAAATAGGCCGGACTGGCGCACAGGGTACGGTTTGCCGGTGCAAGTCGTCGTGCTATCAGGCTGGAATCTTCGAGTTTGCCTATGCGTATACCCAGGTCGACCGCTTCATCCATCAGGTTTACCCGGCGGTCATCGAGATCCAGATCAAGATTGAGTTCGGGATGCAATTGCAAAAAGTCATCCAGCACCGGTGATAAATGCAGAATACCGAAAGACAAGGGTGCGGCAATTCTCAGAGTACCGCTGAGGGATGCATGATCGCTGGACACCAGCTGTTCCGCCTCATCCAGTTCCGCCAGCAGTCGAACACATTGCTGATAATACTGACGACCGCTGTCGGTGAGATTCAGGCGGCGTGTGGTGCGGTTGATCAGTTGCACGCCAAGTCGTGATTCCAGCTCAGCCAGACGACGGCTAACAGCAGATTTGGCAATGTCCAGTCGATCTGCGGCAGCACTCAGGCTGCCGGCTTCCACTACACGGACGTAGGTTTGCATTTCTTCAAAACGATCCATTGTTCTCTTTATCAGAACAGTAATTTCTCCATTATGCTGTTTATTCTTGAGATGGCAACGATAAACTTCATCATGCGTGAATGATTCAATCAAATCGTGAAGAGGAGATGCCGATGACTCAGCCAGATCCTGTCATAGACAATGTTGTCCGGCGAAGTATTGCCAAAATGATCCAGGGACGTGAAACCTCTGATGGTGCCGGTGTCAAATTACGTCGTTATATTGCCACCCCGGAATTGGATATGCTGGACCCTTTCCTGCTCCTGGACAGTTTCCGTTCCGACGATCCGGATGATTATATTGCCGGTTTTCCGCCCCATCCCCATCGGGGGTTCGAAACCGTGACCTACCTACTGGCGGGGCGTATGCGCCATAAAGATAGCACGGGTCGTGAAGGTGTTATTCAGGCGGGCGGTGTGCAGTGGATGACCGCAGGCAGCGGAATCGAACATTCGGAAATGCCGGAGCAGGAACAGGGTTTGCTGGATGGTTTTCAGTTGTGGGTCAATTTACCGGCGGCTAAAAAAATGCAACAACCCCGTTACCAGGAATTCGAACCGGAACAAATACCCCTGGAACAGCGCGCTGATGGCATTGAAATACACGTGATTGCCGGTACAACGTCCCGGGGCACAATCGGTGCCGTGAAAGATGTATCCGCTGCGCCGATGTATTTTGATATCACCTTGCCCGCAGGTAAGGCATTACATGAAAATGTACCCGCCGGTTACAACGGATTTATTTATCTAATTGAGGGTGCAGTCACGATCAATGGTGACAATGAACAAGAACTTCAAGCCAAAACATTAGCTGTATTGACCGAAGGTGATTGTGTTGAAGTAGCAGCGCGAAGCGATAGTCGCTTTTTGTTGATTGCCGGAAAGCCATTCAATGAACCGGTGGCACGTTATGGGCCCTTTGTGATGAACACACAGGATGAAATACAACAGGCTTTTACCGATTACCGCGAAGGTCATTTTGGCCAGATTAAACAGGAATGAATTAAAGACAATGCAATTTCGTAATACACAATCAAGCTATGGTCTGATCAGCATCATCATACACTGGTTAACTGCGGTGACGGTGTTCGGTATGTTTGCCCTGGGTTTATGGATGGTTGATCTTACTTATTATGATGAATGGTATCGAAGCGCACCCCTTGTCCATAAAGGCGTAGGCGTGATGTTGCTGTTAGTAACTCTGTTTCGTTTGCTATGGAGAAGGTTAAATATCTCACCCGCACCTGTTGCAGAACATAAACCAGTCGAACGTACACTGGCGAAAATAGCCCATATCATGCTGTATATATTGCTGTTTTCTCTCATGCTCACCGGTTATTTAATTTCGACGGCAGATGGTCGTGCGCTGGAAGTGTTTAACTGGTTTAGTATTCCGGCAACGATTTCTGGAATTGAACATCAGGAAGATATTGCCGGCGATATCCATGAACTTTTGGCATTTACATTGATCGCATTCGTGTTGTTGCATTCGGCAGGTGCCATCAAACATCATGTGTTTGATAAGGATAATACTCTCAAGCGCATGCTGGGCTTGTGAGTTTTTGTGAATTGCGGCAGCGCTAACTGTTGCAAGAAATTTAATTAAAACTTAATCATCAATCCATCAGGAGTACGATATGAAAAAAATCACACTTGCATCTTTATTGTTGTTATCTGTGATCGCTTTGCCCGCCCATGCGGAAGATTATGTAATAGATACAGAAAAAGCCCATGCGTTTATCCAGTTTAAAATTAAGCATCTTGGTTATAGCTGGTTGTTAGGGCGGTTTAATACTTTTGATGGTCATTTCAGTTACGATGAAAAAAATCCATCAGCAGCAAAAATTACAGTCAACATAGATCCATCCAGTATTGACAGCAACCATGCCGAGCGTGACAAGCATCTACGCGGTAAAGATTTTCTGGATGTCGATAAGTACAAGACTGCTAAATTTGTCAGCACTTCATTTGAGGAAAAGGGTAACGGCAAAGCCGTGCTGAAAGGTGACTTCACCCTGCATGGCGTGACTAAAAACATTGCGATTGATGTCGAGCACACAGGTAATGGCCCTGATCCATGGGGTGGATATCGTCGCGGTTTTGAAGGCAAAACTACACTGACACTCAGTGATTTCAATATGAACTATAACCTGGGCCCCGCCTCCAAACAGGTTGAACTATTTTTATCGGTTGAAGGCATTCGTAAATAAATCTATTCGTTTAGGTGAATCTGGCCAGGGAAGGTCATTTTTACCTGTCTTTATTGTGCCGCCTCAGTAAAAGCCTATTCAATCTTGGCTATCGTTTTTTCGTAGCCGTCTATGATTTCTTAACAAGCTTCAGCTGCGATTGTCGCCATTGAAGGTGATTGCCAGGGCTAGCACTAGACGCAGTCATTAAAATCAAAGTATTAAATGTATTTTCTATAAAAACTACGCCTGCCATCCATATTCAGTAGCACGTTGTCGAGCAAGAGCTGGAATGTCTGTTGCTACAAATTGCTTATGCATAATCTGGACACTTAACATGTGATTAATGACAGCATCGAGTTGTACCTGTGTGGCTGCGGATGTTTCGTCCGATTCATGTGTTTTAAAAAGTTGAGCAACGCCGTCGACATTCAACAAGCCGGCATCAGCAATGGCCGAGTTTGACAGGAATTCATTAGCCAGCTGTTTCATGGCATTCCATTTTTTAGGGTCTGTGTGTGCAGGTGGTGCCATAAAAGCAAACTTTTGTCTTTCATAAAGGACTTTGGGCAGCAAGCCACGCATGGCTTCGCGCAACACATATTTCTCGGTGCGACCTTTGATGCGCATGGATGGGGGTAAGGATGTGGCAAACTCGGCAAGATGATGATCAAGAAATGCAGGACGTGCTTCCATGGAATTCGCCATATCAACACGATCCCCGCCCCAGGTGAGTATCTGGCCTTCAAGCATGGTTTTGGTCCAGACATATTGCGCACGATCCAGAGGGTGGCGTCCTTCAATCATGTCACCATCCAGTGCATTGGCAATCGCTTCACCTGGAACATAACCGCGAGTTGCCTGCTGGTGTTCGGAATGCATTAGATTAGTGACATGGTTTGATGATGCAAGCCAGGGTTGCAGGCAGCTGGGTGTAAAGCCAATGAGTTTATTTAATGTGGCATCCTGAGTTTCTTCTTCTGCCAGCATGGCGCCACGAAACAGTTCATTGCTTTCGGATAGCATGGATTCCCAGTCCTGGCGTTCAGCAGGGCTCAATGAATCGAGGCCATGTAAAAACATATCGCGACGAAACGCAGGATAACCGCCAAATAATTCATCAGAACCTTCACCGGTAACAACAACTTTATAACCGGCATTTTTTACGTGTCGACTCATTAATAGTTTAGCGACACCCAGGGTGTTATAAATGGAACGTTCGGTATGCCATACCGTTTCTTCAAAATTATCATAAAGATGATCGGCATGAAGCATCATTACATCCTGGTCTGCTCCGACGGATTCAGCCATTTCTCTTGCGATGGGGGTCTCATCATAATTTTTATCATCGAAGCCGATGGTAAATGCTTTTACCGGAGATTGCTGGCTGGCAGCCGAGAGTCCCAGTATGGAACAGGAATCAATACCGCCGGATAAATAACATGCCACGGGCACATCTGCTTCAAGGCGAAGTTGTACCGCATTCATTAATTGTTCGCGTACACCTTCGATATAATCATTTTCCGTGAGTGATGTGTCGCGTTCTTCTGCCAAAGGAAAATCCATATCCCAGTATTTCATGTCGCGGATTTTAAATCTGCCATGGGCGCGTTCGATAATGACAGCATGACCAGGTTTAACCTGATGGATACCATCAAATGCCGTCGTGCCGGGAACAATGGTTTGCATTAATTGATGATACAGGCCATGTGAGCTAAATCGACGAGGTACTTCGGGATGGGCGAACAATACTTTTAGTTCGGAACCAAATACCAGTGTGCCATTCACTTCAGTCCAGTATAAGGGTTTGACGCCAAATCGATCGCGCACCAGAATCAAACGATCTTTTGCTTTATCGTATAGAGCAAAAGCAAATTCACCACGTAAATGTGGCAGCATGTCTTCCAGGCCCAGTCTCGGGTAAAGATGTAAAACAAGTTCCGAGTCGCTTTTGGTCGAAAACTGCACGCCTCTCGAGGTTAAATCGGTACGGATACGTTTGTAATCATAAAACTCACCGTTGTGCGCCAGTAACAAATTGCCATCAGTGGTCATGAAAGGCTGACGCGCACGGTTCTCATCAAGATCGATAATGGAAAGGCGTGCGTGACTGAATCCAATGCCGGCATTGTCGATAACTTTGTAGCCGAATCCGTCGGGTCCGCGATGGTACTGAATGGCCGCCATGGCCACAAGTGTTTCCGGGTCAACAGGTTTGTCGGGTGATGAATGAAAGTAACCGGCGATGCCACACATAATGTAAATACCTTGAACAAAATTTTAAAAAAATCAGGGAATGTCTGAGTTCAGTCAGAACAGCCAGACATAACAGGTGAGTAAGGCCATGCGCATGAAAACGGCGCCACGTGCCTGATCGAAATACCAGTTGTGACTGGTGTCATCGAGTTCGGCGGATAATTCTTCACCTCGAGCCAGGGGGTGAAGAATGATCGCGCCATCTTTAATAGGTGAGTCTTTATCCAGCTTAAAGTGTACGCCATGTTCTTCAATGCCCTTGCCAACCCAGGCGATAGCGTTGATATAAATAACGTCTATATTCGGTAGCTCTTTGTTGAGGTCCTGGCTTACACGGATAGTCAGTCCGCGTTGTTCCAGTTCTTCTTGCTGGTTTGTGGAAAAAATTTCATCGGAATCGCTAATGATTACGACTTCACTAATCGCATTTGGAAATAGTGAAAGCAACAATAATAAACTGCGTACAGTACGCATGCGTGATGGTACGCCGATAATGCCAATGCGAATCTTGTCGGCTTCATCCAGCTTGGCATTTAATAGTGAAGGACGCCATTTGAAAATAGTGTAAATATCCGCAAGCGCCTGTGTGGGATGTTCTTCAATGCCATTGCCTGCATTGATGACGGGTATGCGCAGGCTTTGCATCATTTCATAAATTGTTTTTTCATTCGGATCCCTGAGTACAACCAAATCACCATAGGCGCTGAGCATTTCCGCCACATCTTTGTGAGATTCACCTTTTGCTATGCCGGTTGTCAATGGATCTGTTATGGACATGACATCACCGCCGAGGC